>JAXHTA010000027.1:0-15894 GCA_034190285.1 Thermodesulfobacteriota bacterium
CATAACATTGATACCGGTACGTTGATCAACGGCCGGCGCATGACCAACATCGGAACCTTCCGGGCCTATGTAGAGGCATATTTACGAAATCAAGAACAAATCCGCCAGGACATGACTTTTCTGGTGCGGCAACTGCCTGTAGGACCGAACGGTCTTCCAATTGAAATATACGTCTTCAGCAATGATATAATATGGGCGAACTATGAGGCCATACAGGCAGACATATTTGATCACATCCTGGCTGTTTTGCCGCAGTTTGATTTGAGAGTTTTCCAGAATCCCACGGGCAACGATTTCGGAAGACTGTCGTCAAGGTTAAACGAGCAAGAACCAAAGGATTACTCGCCCGTTTGAGGAGGAACAAACATGAAGTCTGGACATCTTGGAGTTTGGGCCTGCTTGTTGTTGGGCGCATTAACCCTGGAGGTTTCCGCGGCCGACGAGGCTACACAGGTCGCAGTCAGTATTTTACCCCAGAAATACTTCGCAGAGAGGATAGCGGGAGAAAAGGCAAAGGTCCTGGTTATAGTGCCCCAGGGCGCCAATCCGGCCACGTATGAGCCAAAGCCGTCGCAGATGAGGAAACTGGCAGACTCAAGGGTATATTTCGCTATCGGCGTGCCATTTGAAAAGGCATGGCTTGGTAAAATGACGGCGGTCAACCCCGGGATGGAGGTGGTGTATACGGATAGGGTCGTCACTAAGAGTATAATGCCTTCACACCATCACAACGGCGCAAAGGATCATTTAACACATTCGAAAATCAGGGGTGCGGGAAGCCCCGAAGCGACTGCCTTGGACCCGCACATCTGGCTCTCTCCGCCCCTTGTCAAGATTCAGGCCCGGACCATTGCAGATGCAATTATAAAGACCGATCCTGATGATAGAGAATTCTATGAGAATAATCTGAGACAATTTCAAGCCGACCTTGACCGGTTGGATGACCAGATCAGAGAGATATTTAAGGACACAGGACATGGGAAGGAGTTTTTTGTCTTTCATCCCTCCTGGGGATACTTTGCAGAGGCCTATGGATTAAATCAGATTCCGTTAGAAGTCGAAGGAAAGGAGCCCAGTGCAACAGAGATGACGGAATGGGTCAAATATGCCACGGCCAAAGGCATAAAGGTGATTTTTGTTCAGCCTCAGTTTCCCAAAAAGGGCGCTGAAGCCATCGCAAGGGAGATCGGTGGTCGGATAGCAATTGCCGATCCCCTCCGGGAAGACTGGATCACAAACCTTCTGGAAATGGCCGAAAAGGTGAAGGCCGCCCTAAGGTAGATCCCTGCACCAACCTCCTCGTAATTGGAAGGGTGATTGGGGCGTCTTGACTATGCTGTGACAGTTGGTCTGTTGCACTGAAGGTACCATGTGTTTGATACTGATTGCATTTGAATCACATCCCGCATACAAACTGATCCTTGCAGCCAACCGTGATGAATACTATGAGAGGCCTACTGCCCCGGCCTGTTTCTGGGGACACGCCCCTGGCGTGTTGGCAGGCAGGGATTTGCGTGGCGGCGGGACATGGTTGGGTGTAACCACCAAAGGGAAGGTAGGGTCGTTGACTAACTTTCGGGCCCCCTCTTCCTATAAGACCAATGCATCTTCCCGAGGGGAACTCTTGAGCAATTTTCTGTTAAGTCAGGAAAGTCCGGTCGACTATCTTGAGAAGCTGGAGCAGAAGGCGGAAGAGTACAACGGTTTCAATCTAATTATTGGCCAGATGGATGAACTCTATTGGTATTCAAACAGAAGTGACGGTAGACGCAAACTCGCACACGGTATATATGGCTTAAGCAATCACCTGCTCGATACGCCATGGCCTAAGGTGATCCGGGGGAGAGGAGTCTTCCAAAGACTGCTCTCGGGAGACACGTATCCGGCGGCAGAGTCGATCTTTGATATGCTCTCCGATTGTTGGACACCTGATGACGAAGGTCTTCCCGATACCGGAGTTGGTATTGAATGGGAGAGGATACTCTCACCTATTTTCGTTTCAAGCCCGACTTACGGCACTCGTTCTTCAACCAGCCTATCCATTGACCTGAATGACCGCGTGACATATATTGAAAGGACTTTTGATTCACGCCAGGACAATGCTACAACCGTCAAATACGAGTTCCAGATTGAACCATGACAAAGTATGCAATGCGCGTAGCATGTTGGCTTTCTATAGCACTGCACACCTAATACAGACTAAGGGTTCACTGTTTTTGGGCCGCCTTTCTTTAAACGGCCTCCGAGAACTTTTGGCTTATAGGCCAAAATATGCGCCTACTTTTTCAAGTGACACCTCTTTCGTGTTTTTGAGAAACCCGGACTTGGCCTTCCTGATTCGCTCAAGCGACTGATCAAGTCTTTGAAACGTAACATTATTCTGGAGCAACTTTTTTCTAAGTGTCCTTATGCCCTCCAAGACCATGTTCTGGTCTTCACATATCAAAAGGATATCAGCACCGGCCTCAAAGGAGGCCACAGCCCCTTCAGCTACTCCCCATTTGTCTCGAATAGCGCCCATTTCCAGGTCATCCGTGATGAGCAGGCCCTGGAAGCCTAACGCCTTTCTCAAGAGCCCGGTGAGGATTTTTTCTGAAAGGGTAGAGGGTTTATCAGGGTCCAGGGCCGGATATATGGCGTGTGATGTCATAAAGGCAGAGACGCGCTCGGCAATGGCCGCCTTGAAAGGTATGAGATTGATTTCTTCTATCTCTTTGGCATCCATTTCGATCACCGGGAGGTGATGATGGGGGTCCAGGGATGTCCTGCCCAATCCCGGGAAGTGTTTTGCGACTGCCATTATGCCATTTCTCTGGAGCACCCTGATGACCGTCCGTCCAAGTCGGGCGACCATATCAGGGTCATTACAGAATGTTCGGCCCTCCAGATGTTTTTCAGGCTTACGCCCAGGAACATCCACAACCGGCGCCAAATTCATGTTCAGACCCACCAGTGTCATCTCCTGTGCCGTGATCCGTGCATACTCTATCGCCTTATCCACCGGCCTTGGGTTTCTTCCAATTGCCGTGTTCCCCGGGAAACCGGTGAACGGAGACTTCAACCTGGCTACACGGCCGCCTTCCTGGTCAATTGCCAAGAAAAGGCGTGTGCCGTGGTATCTCATGGCCCTTTCCTGCAAATCATTGCAGAGTGCGGCCAGTTGAAGGGGGTCTTCAATGTTCCTGGCAAACAGGATCACGCCCCCCAGACAATATTCCCGAATAAGCGCTTCCGTACCTTCATCCAATCGAGTACCAGGGATTCCCGCCATGAAAAGTCGACCAATTTTTGCGTTAAGTTCTGACTGTTCGAGTGTGGAATGCATTCTTCTCACCTTCCTTTCAAAGCAAAGTGGTTGAGCCCTGGCCCTCTTGTAACAGATCCCATTGACATAATCTCCTATCCTGTATAATTAGTCAGCGATAATAGCAATTGAAAAAGGTGCCCTATGAAGGCCATGATCCTGGCAGCAGGTCTGGGTACGAGACTTCGTCCCCTCACATTGAACAGACCAAAGACCCTGGTTCCGGTCTGCAACACGCCTGTCATTGACAGGACCCTGAAATATCTCAAGGCCTACGGGGTCAGCCAGGTGGTTGTCAACGCCCATCACCACCACGAAAAAGTTGTAGAGCATTTCAACGCCGGAAGGCTATTCGGGCTAGAGATCGAAATCCGCGTTGAGCGGGAGATAATGGGTACGGGCGGGGGTATCAAGAACACGGAGGACTTCTGGGATCCCGACCCGTTTATCGTAATCAACGGGGATATACTTACTGATATTGACCTGACCTCGGTCATTGATGCACACAAAAAGAACGGGGCGCTGGCTACTATGACCCTGCATGACTTCGAGCCATTCAACCAGATCCAGATTGACGACCGCTTGAACATTCTCGATATCGCCGCCGAAACTCACCCCTTAAGGCTTGGCTTTACCGGGATCCACATTATTGAGCCGGAACTCCTTAGCCTAATTCCGGAAGGCGTGTACTCGAATATCGTCGATTGCTACCGACGGTTGATTGGCCTTGGCGGACCCATTAAGGCATATGTATCAAATGGGCACTACTGGCGGGATATGGGAACGATCGGCAGTTATGTCCTTGCCAATAAAGAGGCCTTACGAGAGACTTCTTTTTTGTTGGGACCCGAGTGTGATGTGCATGATTCCGCCATACTAAGGGATTGGGCAATCATCGGTGAACAGGTGTGCCTGGAAGAGGGGGTGGAAATCAGCAGATCTATTCTCTGGGAAGGGGTCAAAGTCAAGAAGGGTGTGAGAGTTATGGACAGCATTGTTACATCCTCGAAAATCGTCGAGTGTGATCTGATAGACAGAGTTCTTTAGGCGACTGTTTTATAATTCCCCTTAACCCATTTTTTCAAAGAGGGATTTTTTTGATCAAACCAAACGCAACTCTGACGTTGCCATGGAATTTACCCTTGGTTTCTGGCGTAAGGATTCGCTGTCACAGGGCTAATTTCATTTTGAGACTGGTCCTTTCGTAATGAAAATCTGAAGGACCATCCTTTGCTGTGGAAAAACCCATCTTTTTATACAAATTGATTGCTCGCTCTAAAACAGGATGGGTCTCAAGGAATACTTCTTTGCCGTTCCTGTCTTTCATCCACTTCAATGCAGAACTGATAATCCTTTCACCAATTCCTTTTCCTTGGCAGGCATGGTCTACTGCCATTTTGGATAGTTCGAATATACCATTACCATGATTTATAATGGCTCCTGTTCCAACAATTGCATTACCCATTTTGGCGAAGAGAACCATCCCGCCGTTATCCAGTATTTTTTCCTGGGGATTATCAAGAATCATTAGGTCAATGTCCTCAACCCAAAAATATTTTTCAATCCAGACCATATTTAAAGTCCTGAATTTCCTCTGGTACAGGGGATCATATTCCATGATTTCGACACCGTTCATTCAGGAATCCACCAAATGCTTTCTTTATTATGATTTTTAATGGCCCGCCGCATGCTGCAGGGAGATTCATTCCCTGTGGCCTTCAGGTACGGGATGCCCAGCTACATAAACACTGTTGTTCTTATCAAGGGCGAAGCGGCCTCTGGCTATCATTTCAATAGTGCGGGGGAAGATCCTCCAATCTCCTACCTCTTTGAGGCGTTCTTGGTGTTCATCCGCCACGGCCCTTAGGTGCTTTTTGTCTTTGGCCAGGATTTCAAGGGGGACCGGCAATTCAACATGCAGCGGCTCCGATACCATCAGCAGGGGACCGGTGTCAACACCTTCGTCTGTCCAGAGGGTGGATGCGCGAAGGGTCGCTTCCCCGGCCGCAATGGCATCGTAAACAGCGTTGTCTCCCACATATCTTCGCCGGCCGTCCGCAAGACAAATGGAGAGATCAGCGGGATGGACATTAACGCATCTATTCAGGGTGATGTAACTCATATATCCACCCAGGGCGATTACATCGATTTCAAAGGAATTTACAAGTCTTCTGGCAACGTGGTCATAATCCTTTCTAATGGCCAGACCCTCAACCGTCTCTACCGATCTCTTAACAGACCTAAGTCGATGAAAGGAGCGGATGTCATAGCTAAAGTAAGGGATCCCATTTTCGCAGGCGATTTTTTCTCCTGCACAGGCCCCATCTGACCGGTCGCTAAATATGAAGGTCACTTCAAAGGGAGATGCGCTTTCTTCGGCCTTCAGTCTCTTCTCAAGTGCGACCAACTTCATAATATTGGTTCCTGAACCTGACATAAAGGCGGCTACCCTCATGGGACGTCCCGCCTCTTCCGGGTCGAAAATGGATGTGATGTTCATTGCAGTACCCCGTGCCACTGTAGCTCACCGCTAATGGTGGTAAGCCGATGTCATTTGATCAAGGACCAATTGTCTCCAACAAAGCCTCCACAGGCTTCAGATGATATGGGCTTCCCTGTTCTATGGCGGTCAGCACGCTTCCTCCACCGGTAAAGTAATAGGTGTCGGGTGCATCCAGGCCGGCCATATAGGCCCCGGGACAAAGATTCCGTAGTTCCTGGAGCGTATCTCCTCCACCAAACAGCTTCAAAGCAGACCTGTTGGACACGATTAAGCGGTACAGGGCCTGGGAACCTTCAAAAAAAGAGGGCATCAGCCCCATGACGGCATTCACAAAAATGGTTTTTGCCGAACTAATAACATCCTTTACTGCTGGTTCTTCAAGAGACCTTGTTTCGATATCAAGAAGATACTTCAATTCTCTTCTTTTCTTGAAATCATGGATCTTGATGGAGCGAAATGCACCTTCAGTTTTCCCCTCAGTAGTGTCTGACTCCACCAGACAGGGCATTTCCACGATTTTCCTGTCTTTTTTGTCCAGCTCCACCAACTCCAGTGCCAGGGCTTTGTCTTCATCTGAGACGCCGGCAATTTCCACACCATATTTGGCTGCAAGAAAGGTATTATATATTAGTCCACCGAGGATCAAATGGTCCACTTTTGCGTAAAGGGATTTAAGGGGGCCGATCTTGGTGTCATACTTGGCTCCGGCAATGACTGCCACAAAGGGCCTTCCCGGATTCAGCACCTTGTGGACATTTATGATTTCCTTCTGGAGAAGCATGCCTGCAAAAGAAGGTAGGAGAGAGGCGATATCGTAGGTTGAGACATGGGCCTGCCATGAGCCGAAGGCATCATTTACATAGATATCGGCCACCGCGGCCAGCTCTTTGGCAAGGGTGTCCTTTTCAGGACCCTTGGATTGCTCGCCCTGAAACCAGCGGGTATTGGGGAGGTAGATCATCCCGATTCTTCCATTTTTCAGCTCTTCAATGGCCGGTTTGATGGATTCATCCAGGTGCATAATCCCGTTTTCGGTGTCTTTGGGAAAATCGTGGACATGTATTTTGATGGGCAATTTTTGTTCCAGATACCGGGCGATAGGCCCGACAGATTGTCCGTCCTGACATGTTATCTTGCCCGTCTTCTTATCTTTGGGGCGACCCACGTGGGTCATGAGGATTGGCCTTCCACCCTTTTCGGCGATGGCATACAGGGTCCCTAAAGTGGCGTCAATGCGGTACGGATCTTTGATCAGACCTTCTTTGACCACATTGTGGTCCACCCTGACCAGGATAATTTTGCCCTTCATATCGGCCTGCTGGGCCAACCTCAAACGGGGATCCAGTTCCTGCTTTTCCATATTGGCACCTCCCATAGTATGGATTATGACAAAACACTCCGGCAGAACATCGCGGCAGAACCTTTATGCGATTCAGTTTTTGCCCTCTCCTTTTGACGAGTGTCAGCAAAGTGGGAGAGCGAATACCAATTTACGTCTTTCTATGGGCGAGAATCAAGATGAAAGTGAAAATACGATTTTTTGGCTTGTTATGGATTTGCGAATCCTTTATCATTTTGGATTTTCAAAGAAATGCCTTAACGCACTTGCATTTCTTTCTGTTCACCTGACGAAATGGTATAAATGGTAAAAACCTACAAGGTTAAACAACAACCGATCCCGGCGAACAGATCCGAAAAAAGTTACGAATAAAGGAGCAATACATGGCTTACGATGCAACCAAGGACCGGGTCCTTGCAACCTGGGAAAACGACGAAACAGGTCTGGCAATTTCCATTTACCGGTACGGAGACGGCGAGGCGAAACTGCAAGTAGGCCCCAGGACCTATACGAAACGGGATGGGACTAAAGGGACTACAAAAGCGGGCCGACTTACTATTGATGATGTCCTTTGGCTTAACGAAATCCTTGAGGAGGTCAAAGATAAAATGAATGAGTATTTCCTTGATGAGGCTTAGATAGCGTCTGAACGAAAACTATGATTTTTCGTCCGGATCAAGGCAGACGGAGATTTTAACCGCACGAATATATTGAGTATTTCGAGGTTTAACATCTTAGTCTGACGCAGATATGGGCCAAAAAGACAGTTTTCGTTCAAACACTGGATAGTTGGTGATAACCGACAGCGAGGCTGAAGAATGATAGGGGCTATTGCGGGAGATATTATTGGTTCGGTTTTTGAACATTATAGTATCAAGTCCACTGAGTTCCCTCTTTTCAGTCGTTACTCAAGGTTTACGGATGATACGGTCCTTACAGTTGCAGTGGCCTATTCGATCTTGAAAAATGTAGATTACGGCACCTCGCTCAAGACCTTCGGTGCAAAATACGCCTATGCAGGTTATGGAGCCGCTTTTTACAGGTGGATGCTTTCGTCAGACAGCGGACCATACAACAGCTGGGGAAACGGATCAGCAATGAGAGTAAGCCCAGTGGGTTTCGCCTTCAATTCAGTGGAAGAGGTATTACAAGAGGCGAAAAAGAGCGCGGAGGTCACCCATAACCATCCTGAAGGAATAAAAGGGGCCCAAGCCACGGCAATGGCTGTGTTCTTGGCACGTTCGGGAAAAGGAAAAAAGGAAATCAGGCAACAAATCGGTGAGGCGTTCGCTTACGATCTCAATCGAACTTTGGACGAAATAAGGCCGACTTATCATTTTGATGTATCCTGTCAGGGTTCGGTGCCAGAATCTCTCATTTCTTTTCTGGAATCGAAGAACCTTGAAGATGCAATCAGAAAAGGGATATCTCTTGGGGGTGACAGTGACACTATAGCCTGTATAGCGGGCGGGATTGCCCAGGCATTTTACAGAGAAGTCCCTCAGGAAATGGTCTATAATATCAGAAAGAGACTGCCCCGGGAATTCTTGTTGATCATAGATGAATTCAACTCAAGATTTGGTCTGTAAGAAGGGCAGTAACATCTTATATGGCATGTGAACGGGGATCAATTTCTCTTCGTCATTGATGAAAAATACTGCACTATAGCCGCCGTGAGGGCCTCTACCGTGTATTCGGATGGGACCAGGGTAGCTGAAAAGCCCTGCTCTTGAGCGGTCTGTGCCGTGATCGGCCCGATACAGGCAACGGCCACGCGGGCCATCCATTTTCGAATACTATCGCCGTGTGAATCAAACATCTGTACAAAGTTCGTTACAGTGGAGGAACTGGTAAAGGTCACCATGTCAATGGCCCCCCTTTCGAACTTCCCCCTGACTTCCGCTGTATTGTGATCAGGCATTATGGTCTGGTAGGCAGCGACAACATCGACCTGAGCCCCCATCTTCCTCAACTCCTGGGGCAGGACGTCCCTTGCCCTTGCCGCCCTCGGCAGGAGTATCCTTTGCCCCTTGATACCCCATTCTTTGATACAGGACACTATTGCCTCGGCACGGTATTCATCAGGCACCAGGTCCGGTTTGATGCCCATGGCACGCCAGACCTCTGCGGTCTTGGGACCTATGGCCCCGATTCTTAGTCCCTTCAGGTTCCGAACATCCTTACCACGCACCTCAAGCCGATCAAGAAAATACTTCACTCCATTTACGGAGGTAAACAGAAGCCACTGGTAGTGCTCAAGGGTCTCCACCGCCTGATCAAGGGCCTCCCAGGACTCAGGGTGAACAACCTTTATGGTGGGGAACTCGATACATTCAGCACCCAATAGCTCCAGGTTTGCAAGGAACCCGCTTGCCTGTTCTCTTGCCCGGGTAATGACGATTTGCCTTCCGAACAGGGGCCTTTTTTCAAACCAGTTGAGTTCTTCCCTTAAGCTCACTACATCTCCTACCACGATTACTGCCGGTGGGGTTATGTTGTTTTCTCTGGCAAGCCCGGCGATATTTCTCAGAGTGCTGACCAGGGTCCTCTGCTCAGAGCAGGTGCCACTGCGGATAACGGCAACAGGCGTATCCTCAGATCGCCCGTGGGTTATCAGACTCTCCGCGATATTATTGAGGTTGCCCACTCCCATAAGAAATACGAGGGTACCTGCGCCGGTAGCCAGTTTATGCCACGCAATAGCTGATTCTTCCTTGAGGGGGTCTTCATGACCCGTGATAAAGGCCACGGTGGAAGCGTGATCCCGGTGGGTCAAAGGGATCCCTGCATACGCGGGCACGGCCACGGCCGAGGTTACGCCAGGCACCACCTCAAAGGCCACACCGGCCCTGACCAATTCCTGGGCCTCCTCACCTCCCCTGCCAAAGACAAAGGGATCACCGCCTTTGAGCCTGACGATAATCTCTTTGCGTCCGGCCCTGTCAACAATCAACTCATTGATTTCTTCTTGCTTCATTGCATGGCATCCGCCCTTTTTGCCGACATAGATCAACTCCGCCTCGTTCCCCGCATATTGGAGAAATGAGCGGTTTGCCAGGTTGTCGTAAATAACTACGTCCGCCCGAGAAATGCATTCCCTCCCCTTTAGTGTCAAAAGGCCGGGATCACCCGGCCCGGCCCCTACCAGATATACTTTTCCTTTTCTGTCTTGTCTCATACCTTCAAGCCCTGCAATTATTCATGTGTAGGCATTTAGGCTGAAGGTTATGAGCCGCAATAAGGATTCTTGGCGCCCAGCTTTAATCAATGCGCAGGTAGCGCGCAATTTGAAAACCTACAGCCTATAAATATAGCCTACAGTCTAAACAACCTGAAAAGTTGCTATGCCTTGCCGTAAATCCTGGCCAGAATCCTGTCGGCCCCTGAGTCCAGCATTCTATTGCCCAACTTGACGCCTATCTCTTCAGCCTGACACTTTTCGCCTGTTATTTCATCCTCCAATATAATGCTTCCATCCAGCCCTGCTACCATGCCCTGCAAACGCAACTTCTCACTCTTTAAACGGGCCAAGGCTGCCATGGGGACCTGGCAGCCACCTTCCAGCTGTCTTAAAAAGGCCCTTTCGGCCACAACAGCTAGTTCCGTCGGTTCGTGGTTCATGAAGCAAAGCAGATTGATAGTCTGTTCGTCATCGCGCCTCACCTCCAACCCAAGCGTTCCCTGCCCGATTGCCGGCAGAATCTTCTCAGATGGAATGATCTGGGTAATGCGATCTGCGTATCCAAGGCGTCTTAAGCCGGAAACAGCCAGGACAACCGCGTTTAGGTCTCCCGATTCCAGTTTCCCAAGGCGTGTATCAACATTCCCTCTTAAGGGAACTATATCCAGGTCCGGGCGTAAATGAAGCAACTGGGCCGCTCTCCTCAGGCTGCTTGTACCAACTCTTGCTCTTTGGGGGAGCTGGTCAAGGGTCTGATCTTCCCGGGATATGAGGGCGTCTCGTGGGTCTTCCCGTTCAGGAAAAGAAGAAAGCGTGAGCGCATCGGGCAGTTCAGCCGGGACGTCCTTCAGGCTGTGGACCGCTGCATCGACCCTTTTTTCAAGGAGGGCCTCTTCGATTTCTTTGACAAACAGCCCCTTGCCACCGATCCTGCTTAAGGGGGAATCGAGGATCTTATCTCCCGTGGTTTTGATCTTCACCAGCTCGACACGGATACCGGGGTATCTTTCCTCAAGCTTTTCCTTGATTATTCGGCTCTGGGTGAGGGCCAGTCTGCTGCCCCTTGTACCAATTCTAAAGACCATATCCAAAGAACACCGGTCACATGTTAACCATAACGTTGCATAAAACTTTAGTTCATAACGCTTTAGATGAGGTCAGCAAGGGACGTCGGGACATTTTCAGGGGTGAAAGCGTATTAAACATAAGGTTAAACCCTGGAAATGGCATAACGTTTCTTGACGGCCTGATATAAAGCGAGCTTAGCGTTTTTGGACCGAAGTTTTATGGAACGTCAGGTTTAAGGCTCCGGCTCAAGAAAAACCGGGCCAGTTCCAGGTCGTCCGGCGTAGTCACCTTAATATTCTTCTCCGACCCTTCGACCACCTTGACCGTGATTCCAAGCCTTTCTATCAAAGTTGAGTCGTCCGTGGCCTCCTCCCAGCCCTCCCGAATGGCCTGCCGGTGGGCCGCCAAGATGTCTTCGTATCGAAAGACCTGAGGGGTTTGAACCAGCCACACGCGCTGTCGGTCATGGGTCTTGAACACCTCCTGCCGGCCATTAACCTCCTTTACGGTTTCTTTGGCCGGAATTCCGGTGATCACGGCCCGATGAGTCTTTGCCGCATCAATCACCTTCTCAATAAAGGCCGGGTCAAGTACGGGTCGAACACCGTCATGTATAAGGACAAGGCCGAACCTTCCGCAGGCGGCCTCAAGACCCAACCTAACCGAATCCTGCCTTGTTCTTCCGCCTGGGACCACTTTTTTTGTCTTGTCCAAATTGAACTTATCGACGATCTCTTTTCGGCAGTAATCCACATGTGTTGAAGGTACCACTAGAATGAAGGCATCAACTTGCGGGCACCGCTGAAAAGTCTGCATGGTAACGGCCAAGAGCGGTCTGCCGTTAAGATCCAAAAACTGCTTTGAACGGGGGCTTTCCATCCGCACACCCGACCCGGCGGCCGGAATGATGGCCACCGTCTTGGTCGGATCAGAAAGTTCCTTTTTGTTGGGCATAGTTCGAAACCCGTAACGCTTCGGTCATGAGCCATGAAGATTTGTGATGCAGCTTTGCCACAAAAGACCCCCACGTGTAAAAGCGCCTTATTTCAAAAAGGCTGAATTCTTACCGAAAACCATCTGCAGCGTCAAAGAAAATCTAAGGCCTGATAAAACAAAAGCAGGCCCAGGGTGACCAACTCCCGGAAGCCTGCTTAATTATCTCCGATGCCTCAGGTCTGGGCAATCCTTCTTGTCTGTTTTTTGACACGGTTAATACGACGGCGCAAGATATCAATTCTGTGTCTATCGCCCGTTTTGCGCGCGGATTCTTTTTCTTTTCTAAGTTCTACTATCTTGTCCTTTAAGACCTTGATGCTCGGCGCTGACTTGTCTGTCTTATTTCTTATTCCTTTTCCGGGGGCCTCATGCTTGATTCCCCTGCCTTGTTTGATAATGGCCAACAGACTTTCCTTTTTCAAGGCGTGGACTCCTGTGACCCCGGGGATATCAATGGCTATCTCCCTCAGTTCCTTGGCCGTCATATTATCTAGGGCCTTCTCCGAATCCTTGCTTTCTTCTGTGCTTTCTTCCTTGCTCTCTTCCTGATCTTCATCGTTTTTGATTTCTTCATCCATTACTTGTTCTCCCAGCCATTTCTCTTTCTGATTTTATTGGGTTTGTCGGTTTAAGTTGTTCTTCATAACTTTTCAAAAAGTCAGGCCCTCCCTTTCTGGAAGCAATACGGGTTTCTCGGGGCTTATCAGACCTTTTGAAAAGGTACGGTTTTTCCTCCCGGGCATTACTCCTTCTTCTTGACAAAGGACGTCATTAAGTCGATTGGCAAAGGAAAGAAGGTTGTAGTATTACTCTCGGAAGATATCTCTTTCATCGTTTGCAGAAATCGCAGCTGCAGCGCCTCGGGGTGTTTCTGGATAATGCTCGCGGCCTCAGCGAGCCGATTGGCGGCCTGATATTCACCTTCCGCATTAATAACCTTGGCCCGACGCTCTCTCTCGGCCTCGGCCTGCCGGGCCATTGAGCGCTGCATTTCCTCGGGCAGGTCGATGTGTTTCACTTCAACGGTGGCGACCTTTATCCCCCATGGATCGGTATGCTTGTCCAGGATGCTCTGCAACTGAGTATTGATCTTCTCCCTTTCCGCAAGGAGTTCATCGAGTTCCACCTGTCCACAAACGCTTCGCAAGGTGGTTTGTGCCAGTTGTGATGTGGCAAAGTGATAATTCTCCACCTCTATTGTCGCCTTGGTGGGATCCATAACCCGCAAGTATATGACAGCGTTCACCTTTATTGAGACATTATCCCTGGTGATCACGTCCTGGGATGGTACGTCCATGGCCACCAGACGCAGACTCACCTTGACCATCTTATCAACGACAGGGATAAGAATGATCAACCCGGGTCCTTTGCTCTTTATTACCCGGCCAAGACGGAAGATCACGCCTCGCTCGTATTCTTTCAGGACCTTGATCGCTGACCAGAAAAAGAGCCCTACCAGTACTATTGCCAGAACAAAAAATGGAGACATGATGTACCTCCTTGACTATGATTACTAATTATTGGCCTTCTTTACTCTTAAGACCAGACCATCCATGCCCACAACCTCCATCCTTTCTCCGATTTCGAGTTTTTCTTTTGCCTTTGCCTGCCAGTACTCGCCGTGTACAAAGACCAGGCCTTCCGGATCGATGGCTTCTTTTACTACACCTATTTCTCCTAACAGACCATCTGCCCCGCCCTTTGGTTTGGCACGGTAGGCCCTGAATGCAAGTCCCGCCACGACAATGAAAAAACCGCTGACCAAGAGGATGGTGGGCAACATCAGTTTAATAGAGACCCCAACATTCTCAAACAGCATGATAGAGCCTATGGTAAGAGAAATCAATCCGCCAATGGAAAGAACACCGTAACTCGTCACCTTGACCTCGGCGATAAAGAATATGATGGCAAGGGCAATCAGCAGAAGTCCCGCATAATTGACAGGGAGGGTCTGAAAGGAAAAGAAAGCGAGAATAAGGGATATTGCGCCGATTACTCCGGGGAAAATGGCCCCCGGATGGGCCAGCTCGAAATATAGCCCTGCAAGACCGATCATCATGAGAATGTAGGCTATGTTCGGGTCACTGATCGTCTTTAGTATCTCGTCACGGAGCCCAGGTCTGAAATATATCTTTGCGAGATCCGATGTCTTAAGGGTGATCTTTCCTGCGGGGAGACTCACCTCTCTGCCGTCCAGAAGCTCCAGGAGTTCGTCTATATCCTCTGCAATTAAATCAACTACATTCTTCTCGACCGCCTCCTCAGCGGTTATGGATACGCTTTCCCGGATCGCCTTTTCCACCCATTCCCCGCTTCTGCCCTTGTCTTCTGCAATTCCCCGGGCATAGGACGCCATATCGTTAACCACCTTATCCGACATGGTCTTTTCGATGTCTTTGCCACCTGCCGTGACGGGATGGGCGGCTCCGATATTTGTCCCTGGGGCCATGGCGGCCACATGCGCCGCCACTGTAATCATGACGCCCGCAGAGGCCGCACCCGCCCCCTTTGGCCCGACATAAACGACGACTGGGGTCGTTGAATTCAATATGGCCTTGACAATGGTCCGCATGGAAGTGGCCAGACCCCCGGGCGTGTCAAGCCGGATAATGCACAGGCCCATCCCTCGTTTCCCGGCCTCCGACAGGCCCCTGGATAAATACATGGCCGAGCCAGGATTAATAGGACCTTCAAGTTCGATAATCATGACTTCATCTGCGGCCAGTGCCTTTCCGGGAGTCAAGAGAAACGGCACGTTCACACAGAGAAGAACAATAAGGGCAAATAATGTGAAGGCCGAAGTTCGTGATCTAACCATTTCTTTTGACCTCCAGGCCAAGACGCCTCATGATCTTCTGGACATCCTCCCATACTTGGCGCTTTGCAGAGGGATTCCTCAACAGATAGGCAGGATGATAGGTCGGCATGACTGGAATACCCATGTATGAATGCCACTTCCCGCATTTTTCGGTAATCTTGAAATTTTCCCCCAAGAGACTCTGACCGGCTATCCGACCAAGGGCGCATATGATCCCTGGTCTGATGATAGCAAGCTGGCGCTTCAAGAACGGGATGCACGCCTCGATTTCATCTTTCTCCGGGTCGCGATTCTTGGGTGGGCGGCATTTCACAACATTGCAGATATAGACATCCTCCCTGGAAAGACCCATCGCCCTTATGATTCTGGTCAGAAGCCTTCCTGCCTCGCCAACAAAAGGCCTGCCTACAATATCTTCGTCCCGCCCCGGGCCTTCACCAACGAAAACCATCTCGGACCGGGGAGAACCTTCTCCAAAGACCAGGTGGGACCTGCCCTCATGAAGTTTGCACCGCCTGCATTCCCCCATAAAAGACCTCAATTCCTCAAGGGATGCCACGTCATCCAATCCGCCGCGACTGGCTCCGGTATCCTGTGTCTTGGCCTGCAATGAATCAAGGTGGTGGTTTGAGATGGGTGGCAGATCCAGACCCATGTCCCTATGGGCCTCTAGAATGCCTTTCAA
>JAXHTA010000270.1:0-5640 GCA_034190285.1 Thermodesulfobacteriota bacterium
CGGCCGGCATATCAACATTGAACTCCATACCTGTACAAACGTCGAAAACATCGATGGAAAAGAGGGTGATTTTCAGGTTTTTCTAAGGAAATCAACCCGTTATATCGATCCAGATAAATGCACTGCCTGTGGTGATTGCGCCTATGTATGTCCTGTTGAGAGGCCAGATGAATACAATAAGGGCCTTGCTCATCGAAAGGCTATATACAAGTCTTACCCGCAGGCCATTCCCGGCGGTTTTTCAATAGAAAAGCTTGATACCGCTCCATGCAGGATGTCCTGTCCGGCCCATTTAAATGTACAGGGTTACGTGGCCATGGTAAAAACGGGAAGGTATAGGGAAGCCATTGAGATAATCATGCAGGACCTCCCTTTTCCAGGTGTTCTTGGTCGTATATGTCCGCATAAATGTGAAAAGAGCTGCCGTCGTCTCGAAATTGACGAGGCTATTTCCATAAGGGAACTAAAAAGGGTGGCTGCTGATCATGTAAAACTACTGGATATTCCAGTGCCCGAAATAATACCTAAGGACGAAAAAGCAGTCATCATCGGCTCAGGTCCTGCCGGGTTGACTGCGGCCTACTTTCTTGCCCTTGATGGGTATAAGGTAAGCGTATATGAGGCTATGCCTGAAGCCGGCGGGATGATGAGATATGGTATTCCCGAACATCGCTTGCCAAGGTCGGTGCTGGATGGGGAGATCGAAAATCTAAAACGTTTTGGAATAGAAATATACACAAATACGGTGATCGGGAGGGACATCTCCATCGAAGACCTGCGTGAGCATGGCGCGAAGGCGGTCTTTCTGGCCACAGGGGCCTGGAAAGGCCTGAAACTTCGTATACCAGGAGAGGACACTCCTGAGGGTATCTCCGATGTAACCTCTTTTTTAAGGGATGTGCACCTTGGAAACATTAAACAGGTGAAAGGTAAAGCAGTGATAATCGGGGGAGGGCATTCCGCCCTGGATGGTGCACGGCTCGCCCTTCGACTGGGGGCAAAGGAGACCCATATAATATACCGTCGTTCCAGGACCGAGATGCTTGCCGAACCTGAGGAGATATCAGAGGCTGAAAAGGAAGGTATAAAGATTCATTTTTTGGTGGCCCCTCTCAGTATCACCGGTAAAAACGGCAAAGTTGACGGTATAGAATGTATTCGCACCCGCCTGACAGAGCCGGATACCGCGGGCAGGCGAAAGCCTGTTCCAATAGAAGGATCCGAGTTTTTTATTGAAGCGGACCATATCATTCCAGCGATCGGGCAAGAGCCAGATTTTGAACCACTTGGAGAGAATCATGGTCTTGTGATCTCCAGGTGGAATTTTCTGGAAGTTAACCCAGAGACACTGCAGACCAATATAGATGGAATCTTCGCAGGGGGTGATGTGGTTACAGGGCCGGCCACGGTCATTGAGGCCGTTGAAGCGGGTAAAAGGGCGGCAAAGTATATGGCCCTTTATATGCAAGGAGGGAAATTGCCAACGGAATGGCAGGAAGATCTGCCAATGGGAGATAACTGGACTAAACTCCCGAGGGATGAACCTTCCAAGAAAAGGGTACAGGTTCCAACCCTTTCAGTGGATAAAAGAATCTCAGGATTTGAAGAGGTAAACCTTACTATTGATGAAAAGGCGGCCCAGGGAGAAGCAGAGCGCTGTCTTAACTGCGGGGGATGTTGTGAATGCTACCAGTGTGTGTCGGCGTGCAAGGCCGGGGCAGTAACCTTTGAGACCCACAAGGAAAAAGGGCGTATAGTATCAATAAATGTAGGTTCCATGATCCTGACACCTGGACTTGAGACCTTTGATCCCTCGGGATTGGATGTTTATAAACTCAAGGAGTTTCCCAATGTGATTACGAGTATTGAGTTTGAGAGGCTCCTGTCTGCAGGGGGGCCAACTACCGGCCATGTGCTTCGGCCTTCAGATAATAAAGAGCCCCAGAATATAGCCTGGCTCCAGTGCGTCGGGTCACGAGACCTAAACAGGTGTGATAATGAGTATTGTTCATCTGTCTGTTGCATGTATGCTATTAAGGAGGCATTGATTGCAAAGGAACATATCGGGAATAGCCTTGAAACTACTATATTTTTTATGGATATAAGGACCCATGGCAAGGATTTTGAGAAGTATTATGACAGGGCAATGGCCGGTGGAGTGAATTTCATACGCTCCCGCATCCATTCCATAAAAGAGGTAGGCGAGACGGGCAGCCTTGAAATCGCCTATGTGACAGAATCGGGTGAAAGTCAAGTAGAAACTTTTGATTTGGTCATTCTTTCAGTGGGCATGGAGCCGTCTGATTCGGTCGTGGATATTGCTGAAAAGTCAGGCATTGAGCTTAACAAGTATAATTTTGTTAAGACAGACGATATAACCCCCGTCTCTACATCACGCCCCGGCATCTATGTGGCCGGTGTAATACAGGGCTGCAAGGATATTCCTCAGTCTGTTGTAGAAGCGAGCGCCGCTGCGTGCGCTGCAGGAATAAGCTTGGCTCCCGCCAGGGGAAGCCTTGTAAAAGAAAAGGAATTTCCCAAAGAAAATGACGTGGCCGGGCAGGAGCCCCGTATTGGCGTTTTTGTATGCAATTGCGGCACTAATATCGGGGGCATAGCGGATGTCCCCGATATAGTTGAATACGCAAAGGGCCTTCCTGGAGTTGTTTACGTAGAAGATAATCTCTTCACATGCAGCCAGGATACACAGGAGAAAATGGTTGAGGTCATTAAAGAAAACAAACTCAACCGCATTGTCGTGGCCGCATGCACTCCGAGGACTCATGAGCCCCTTTTTCAGGAGACCATGCGTAACTCTGGCCTGAATCCCTATCTTTTCGAGATGGCAAACATACGGAATCAGTGCACATGGTGTCATTCTGACGACGGAGAAAAGGCTACTGAAAAGTCCAAAGACCTTGTAAGGATGGCGGTTGCCAGGGCCTCGCTCCTTGAGTCTGTCCCTGATATTTCCATAGATATAGAAAGGTCAGCCCTTGTCATAGGAGGCGGCCTTGCAGGCATGACGGCCGCAATAAGTCTGGCTGATCAGGGCTTTTCCACAATCCTTGTCGAAAAATCGTCCGCCCTTGGAGGGGCTGCTCTGAATATCACAAAGACATGGCAGGGCCAGAATGTTCAGGAATTCATATCTGACCTTACAGAAAGAATTGAAAATCATCCTGACATAGAGGTCCTGCTTGACGCTGAGGTGATCGGAGCATCAGGATTTGTGGGCAACTTTGTGACCGAGATTTCCATAAAAGACAGGGTAAAGACCGTCGGCCATGGCGCCACTATTATTGCTACAGGCGGTCAGGCTTTAGAGACGGATGAATATCTAAACGGAAAAAGTCCTCGAGTGACGCGCTGGCATGAACTCGAGAATGATCCTGAGAGGTTAAAAAATGCAAAAAGCGTGGTGTTTATCCAGTGCGTTGGGTCGAGAAATGAAAGCAGGCCATACTGCTCCAGGATATGCTGCACCACATCAGTATCCCAGGCCGTCTCTATTAAGGAACAACAACCTGAAACTGACGTGTATATCCTGTACCGGGATGTACGCACATTTGGGGAAAGGGAGGTCCTTTATAAAGAGGCGAGGGCTCGGGGCGTAATCTTTATCAGATATTCACCTGATAACAGGCCGACCCTTGAAGAAAGGGATGACGGGATAGAAGTGACAATATTTGATCCCATCCTTCAGAGAGATTTAATAATCAAAGCCGATCTTATCAATTTAGCGACTGCTATTGAACCGTCTGAGAATGATAAAATCGCCTCATTTTATAAGATTCCGGTCAATGAAGAGGGATTCTTCATGGAGGCACATGCCAAGCTGCGGCCGGTGGATTTTGCCTCTGAAGGGCTTTTTGTCTGCGGACTGGCCCACTATCCCAAATCTCTGGATGAGAGCATAGCCCAGGCACAGGCGGCGGCGGGCCGGGCCACTACTGTGCTCTCCAAATCCAGCATAGCTGTCTCTCCACTTGTATCCCTGGTGGATGGGGAAAAATGCATCGGATGCGGCCTCTGTGCCGAAATATGCGCCTTTGGCGCGATAACCCTTGAGGACGTAGAAGGAAAAGGCGTGCGGGCAAAAAATATCCCTGCTTCATGCAAGGGATGCGGCCTGTGCGCTGCTTCCTGCCCCCAGAAGGCTATTGACATGCTCCATTTTAGGGACCGGCAGATATTGGCCTCCGTTAGTGCGGCGCTTTAGGGGCTTGACTTTTGAAGGTCGGAAGTTCCAGACCTCAAACTTGAAATCATAAGGGGTGAAGACATGTCTGATTTTGAGCCCAGAATAGTGGCTTTCTTGTGTAACTGGTGTGCCTATGCCGGTGCCGATCTGGCCGGTGTTTCACGCCTGCAATACCCATCCAATCTGCGGACAGTACGCGTCATGTGCTCAGGCAGGGTCGATCCAGGATTTATTCTGAAGGCATTTAGGGAAGGATGTGACGGTGTGCTTGTAAGCGGATGACACATCGGTGATTGTCATTACCTGGATGGTAATGTTCAGGCCGAAAAGAAGATCCGCCTTACGCAGAAATTGCTCGACATCGCCGGAATTGGAAAGGACAGACTTCACCTGGCATGGGTATCGTCGGCAGAGGCCCAGCGCTTTGTGGAAACGGCCTCGGGCGTAACCGATTCGATAAAAAAGCAGGGGCCCTTGGATCCAGAGGCCTTTGAGCTACAACTTAAAGCCTCGGAGATGACCTTAAACGGCGCGATTCTCCGCTGGCTGGTGGGAAAGGAAGTCACAATCACCTCTAAAGGAGACGTCTACAACCGTAAATGGGATGTTGAAAGGTATGAAACCTTTCTGGATTCCATGCTTGAAAGAGAATATCACAAGAATTTGATCTATCTATCAATTAAGGCAGACTGCAGCTCTGTGAGAGATATCAGCAAAAAAATAGGACTTAGCCTTCAACGGGTCTCTTATCTCCTTGCCGATTTGGAAAAGACCAATATGGTCGCATTCGTACAGATGAAAGACAGAAGACCCGTATTTGCAGCCATGTAGTGCCCGAACGAAAACTGTCTTTTTCGCCCATATCTGCCTCAGACTCAGATTTTAATCCTCGAAATACTCAATGTATTCCTGCGGTTAAAATCTTAGTCTTCCTTGATCTGAACGAAAAATCTTAGTTTTCTTTCAGACACTATGTAAGAATTGAAGATTGAATAGGGAGCCATAAATGGGATCAGCTAAGATTGAGAAGAGTGGATCTGTAATGGTCGTGGGTGCTGGTATCGCCGGCATGCAGGCATCATTAGACCTTGCGGATTCGGATTACAATGTTTATCTCGTAGAAAAATCGCCCACCATAGGCGGGCTCATGGCCAGGCTTGATAAAACATTTCCCACCAATGACTGCACCATGTGAATTATTTCGCCTAAACTGGTCGAGGTCGGCCGGCATCTGAATATCAACCTGATTACAAAAAGCGAAGTGAAAGCCGTCGAAGGTGACCCTGGGCATTTTACGGTCACACTGACTAACAACCCCCGCTTTATCGACACCGCTAAATGTACCGGTTGCGGCGATTGCGCCAGGAACTGCCCAGCGACCGCTATTAATGAGGTAAATAAGGGGCTTGACGACAGAAGAGCCACCTATATTGAAT
>JAXHTA010000271.1:0-5593 GCA_034190285.1 Thermodesulfobacteriota bacterium
AGGTACCAAAACCGTAAGCGATGGACTGAAGGAGTTTGCAGAAACCAGCCAAGTCAACATTTTGCTTTCGATTGAGGACGCAAAAGCGGCATTTTAGCCAGGATTATAACAAGTTAGGCTTTTTAAAACAAGGCACTTTGACCCCCGGGAGATTCATTTTGGCACAGGCGCATCACAAATTCTTCATTGCTCGTGACACGCCCCTTTTGCTGTAAACAGGGGTTTGCCCGAGGGGGAGGCTGTCTTGCGGGGCTGTCAAGAGCTTTATTTTGTGCCCAACTGCCGTTTGACAAAATGAGGATAAGTTTCGCGGCTTTGCCAAAAGAGACCCGCACGGGTCCGTAAGAAGCTTGCATTTGTTTAAAAGGGCTAAAGTGCTACCCATGATCTATCCAAACATGGACCTTTTTCTTCGGCAGGGGAGCTGACCAACTCCCCTTTTTGAGCGGATTTTCGATTCAAGAGAATGTAAGACTGAAGGGGGTCATGTCGGCGCTTTCGCCCTTATGCCATTGGTAATTGTCTCATACAACACAACGCTGAGTTCCGCTAGCTTATAGGGTTTTGCTATGACATCCCTAAAACCGTGTTGTCTGAAATCAACCATTACCGGGTCATTGATATAACCACTCGAAACAATAGCCTTAATGTCAGGGTCAATCTCCTGCAGCTTTTGAATAGCTTCTTTGCCCCCCATGCCGCCGGGCACAGTTAAATCGAGGATGACGGCATCAAAGGGATTCTCCGATTCGCTGGCCATTCTGTAAGATTCTAGCGCTTCAATCCCGTCTTTGGCAAAACCTACCTCGTAACCGATCGACTTTAACATCTCACCCGCGATATCTCTGATTTCCTTTTCATCATCCATGATCAAGACCTTTCCATTTCCAGAAAGGGTCTTCTTTTCCTCATCCTTTTTTATCAGAGTTGCCTTTTCAGAGACGGGCAGATAGATTTGAAAGGTAGTTCCGACATTGGTTTTGGACCCTACATTAATGTAACCGTCATGTTTTTTTATAATGGAATAGGCAGTCGCAAGTCCCAGACCATTGCCTTCCTCTTTGGTGGTGAAATATGGGTCGAATATCTTGGGGAGGTCTTCCTCCTTTATGCCAATCCCCTGATCTCTTATGTCTATTTTCACGTATTTTCCTTGTCTTAAGGGGAAGCTGTTTTCAGATCCCACACTCATATTTTCTACCTTGACCCTGATCGTTCCTCCCCCTGGCATGGCTTGGTCAGCATTAATTATTAGATTGTTAATGACCTGATTGATTTGCCCCTCATCAACTTCAACGGGCCAAAGGTCATCAATGATTGAACATTCGCACCTGACATTGGAACCTCTCAGGGCAAAGTCAGCCGAATCTCTTACTAGTCCGGCAATGGATTGAGGCCTCTTGGCAGGCGATCCCCCCTTCTTGGAAAAGGTCAACAATTGTCCGGCCAAATCCCGTGCACGAAGAAATGCCTTTTCTGCCTGGATCAGCTTTTCAACAGCCTTTTCTCCTGGTTTCAAATATCTCTTTGCAAGGGAAACGTTACCTGAAATGGCGGCGAGGATGTTGTTGAAGTCATGGGCTATGCCCCCTGCAAGAACAGCGAGTGAGTCCAGCTTTTGAGATCTCAGTATTTCCTGTTCCATGACTTGTTTTTCTCTTATGCTTTTCTTGAGTCGCACCGTTATTTGGCTGTTTTTCGCAAGGGCTGTGCTGAGGGATTCGGTCGTCTCTCTCTCCTTTTCAATGAGCCTTAACCGTGACAGGGCTGCTTCAGTGATGGATGCGAGGTACCGATAAGTCTTGAAATCATCTTCAGGCTGTGGTTGGGTTGCCGTATCATTTTCTTGGACGATGCCAATCTCTCCCATGATACGGCCATCGATTATCAGAGCCATGACAAGATAGATATTGCCGTGTTGATCGAAGTTAATTTGCTGATTCTTGGTGGTATTTTTGGAGAATCGCGTGTGACTGGTTTCAATCAGCCGTTTCAATCCATCACTGAGTTCGGGGATCTTATGTGGGATAGGCCGTCCCTTTTCGTCCAACGCAACCGAAAAGCCCTGAGATGCTTGCCCGGGAAACCAGCAACTGCCAATGACCTTTTTTTCCTGTCTATTTAGATAGTAGACCATACCTTCCCGTTTTTTCAACTTGTATGCTGTGGTTTGGGCCACTGTATCAAGAACCTTCTCAGGGTCTTCAATCCCGGCTAACTCAAGATTAAGGTCGTGGAGGAAAACGAGTTCCCGGTTGATCTTTCTCAGGCTTTCGGGGGCACCATTCTGCGAGGCAAGCCTAGCCAATTTTTGGTTTGCCCGCTGGAGGGCATGGTAATAGAATGAGGATTCATCCTCCTCCAAATCAAGCAGCGAGGCCCGCTCACTGTAATATTTTCCCACAGAACTCATCAATTCCTCTAAATCACCCGGGCTGATCTTTAAGAAGTCCAGAAGATCGTCATAGCCGACCCCCGTATGGTGAGGAATTATGGAATCAGACATTATTTCGTGTGCCAAAATGTCAGCCAAATGAATCGTTAGGATAGCTTTCTTTTGCCTTATGAAATCAAGCTCCTGAATCGTATTCAATGGGTGATGATGGAGCCAGATAGCCTGAACGAACAACTCCGGGAGATTCCATTTCTCTGCCAGCCATTTACCAACAGTGGTGTGATCCACACCGAAGATATCCTGTTCGGCCTGTAACCATGGAATTTCCTGTTCAGTATGCTGAAACTCTAGCTTGTTGAAGTTATCGGGAAAGCATTCCTTAAGGATAAGCTTGCCAACGTCGTGCAGCAGTGCGCTTACAAATACTTCGCCGTTGAGATCAGGACATATCTTATTCGTTAGAATCTCTGCACAAACGGCGCATATTAGAGAGTGTTTCCATGACTCTTCCTGTTCTTTGGCATTATTTTTGCGCAATGCCTTGATGAAAGACTCGGAAACAGTTACACTCAATAGGACACAACGAACCTCGGAAAGCCCTAACATGACGACGGCCTTCCGGATTGATGTGATGTGGGAATGAACAGCGAAATGGGCGGAATTGACGAGCTTTAAAATCTTCATTGTAGTGGCTTGATCGGTTTCGATCAACTTTACGATATCCTCAACGTCAGGATCATCCTCGGTAAGTGTTTTGAGGATTTTCGCAGCCACTGTGGGGACTGTGGGCAAGGAGTCTAATTTGTTTACAATCTTCTTTATTTCCCGCTTGCTTAGGTCTTTGTCAGACGACGCGTGTCCGGACATATAATCTCTCCAGATGTTTCTGTAGGTTGTGATTTGACTGTTGGCCAGGGTTTGTCTTGATGAACAATATGCCCACGGGCCATACATATCCTGTAGCCTTGAGGGCAATTCTTGATAGATAAATCACATAAATCAGCCACATAGGGATATTTGTGTGGCCAACACTTAGCTGCGTATAAGTGTCCGGAAATACGAACACAACTGACCCCTGGCATTACCTGCTATCGGCAGATTAAGATAAAACTTTAGACATAGTTTTAGGCGGTGTTCTGGTCCTTTGTGGATATGATCCTAATGCGCCTGTTCGGTAGCTGACATCTCACAAGATGGAATCTTTCCCCATCTATTGATGCGAATGGAGCAAGCTGAGAGCGAGAGTTGAGACCTGTTGATATATTGACGCAAATCTTCTGAAAACGTTGACAAACGCAGGTGGAAGGCTATATTCATGTGAAAAAGAAGGAATCCAGTCCGAAAGTCTTGGTTTTTCGAAGGCTAAGAGGGGAATCTTAGAATCATGCAGGTGGCTAATATGAATACAGAGGAACTATCTATTGAGGATTTCGAGATTCTATTTGTTGATGATGAGAAGCAGATATTGTCTCTTGTAAAAGAATATCTCTCTCTTAATGGGTATAGGGTGACCGTCGTCGACGATGGTCTGAAGGCCCTTACATTAGTTAAAGAGAAAGATTTTGATATGGTTATTACCGATCTCAAGATGCCTCGGTTCAGTGGGATCAAACTCCTCGCCG
The DNA here is from genome assembly GCA_034190285.1 of Thermodesulfobacteriota bacterium. Classification (GTDB taxonomy): domain Bacteria; phylum Desulfobacterota; class DSM-4660; order Desulfatiglandales; family Desulfatiglandaceae; genus JAXHTA01. The sequence continues at coordinate 4,018 of JAXHTA010000271.1, forward strand.
CCGTAAAGGAACACAGGCCTGAAACCGAGGTCATTATCGTAACCGGATATGGAAGCATAGAATCTGCTATCGAATCCTTGAAGCTAGGGGGATATGATTATCTACAGAAGCCGATCAGGTTGGAGCGTCTGAAGATATTAGTTGACAGGATTGTTGAGAAAAAGAGGCTGCAGCATGAAAACATAATGATCAAGAGGAGATTAAAAGAAAGATACAAGTATGATGAGTTAATCGGTATCAGCGTTAAGATGCAACAACTGTATGAAATAATTGATAGAATCAGCCCAGATAGCCCTACTGTCCTGATCCAGGGGGAAAGCGGAACCGGAAAGGAAGTCGTGGCCAGGGTAATACATCAGAACAGTGATCGCAAGGACATGCCCTTTGTCCCGGTCAATTGCGGGGCCATTGTGGAAGGGCTTCTGGAGAGCGAACTTTTTGGTCACGTCAAAGGAGCCTTCACTGGAGCGACCAGGGTTAACATCGGTCTCTTCAAGGCCGCTGAGAAGGGCACCATTTTCCTGGACGAGGTATCCGAAGTTGTTTCACAGTTGCAGGTTAAACTCCTCAGGGTGCTCCAGGAGAAGAGATTAAGACCTGTTGGAGGTACTAAAGAAATAGATGTGGACGTCAGGGTGATAGCAGCTATCAACCGAGATCCGGAAGAGGACATAAAAAGCGGAGCTCTGAGAAAAGATCTGTTCTACCGTCTGAATGTCGTTCCCATAAAGATACCGCCACTTAGAGAGAGAAAGGAGGATATTCCCCTCTTGATTAACCATTTCCTGAGTAAACACTGGAACAGGAACAGAAGGAAGGTCGTGGGCATTTCACCCGCAACGATGGATATCTTGCTGAATTATGATTGGCCGGGGAATGTGAGACAATTGGAGAATGTGATACAAAGGGTATTTGCCCTGGGGGTAAATGAGACAATTGAAGTAGCTGATCTTCCATCTGAAATTAGAGAATTTGGAGAAGCGTCAAAGATCAAGGGAACCATCTGTACCTTAAAAGAAAATGAGATTGCCTTGATAAAAATAGCTTTGCACAAGACTGGCGGCAACAAGGCTGAAGCAGCCAAGTTGCTCGGAATCAATGTCGCCACCCTGTACAGGAAAATCAAGAGATACGAAATCTCGGACAAGGCATTGCAAAATGCAAATCTATAGTTGTCAAAACGCATATTTTCCTTTTTTCCATTATTATAGTCTGTTTATGTCCAATTGAGAGATTCTTGATGTATATTTGTGTGTAAACATTTGGTTTATTAGCTTATTTCAGCAAATTGAGATATCTCCCGGTATAAGTACCTATGTCAATAAACTCTTTTGTTTTAAATAGATATATGAGTCTCCAATCTTGAGGCCCCGGAATCTGAATCCCTGTTCAAGGCCCTTCTGCTTTTGCGTATTGCAACAAAAACCGGTCCCATTGCATTTCCCCTTCCTTGCCTCTCTTATTGACTTATCGATACCTCTTTGTTATCGAACGAGAATATCAAAGACTTGTGAGATCGGCAAAGGTGCGGGGTTTCAGACCCTCGACCACCATGCATACTTACAGGACATTGGCC
>JAXHTA010000272.1:0-5587 GCA_034190285.1 Thermodesulfobacteriota bacterium
AGCCTTTCCACCACGTCAAAGACAACTACCGCCGAGGAACTCCTGCCGCCCAGAGCAAAGACGTATTCTTCATTGGCCGCAGCCGCCGGATAGACCCTTGGCTGGTTTAGAACCGGATAGCCGGTATCCCAGGCATCGGTGATTGGGGAGTATGTCCCCGTATTGTCCAAGACTTTCCAATCCGCATCTCTGCGGCCGGCCACGAGCCATATCAGGCCGCCGCCGGTACAGGAGCCTTGATATGACCAGCGGTCCAGAGAATTCCTCTCAAACGGCATCGTGGCTCCGGGAATCCACGGTGGCAGATATGAGAACCCGTTGGTTGTGTTTCCAATCGCATCTGCCACTTTGACCCGCCCGGCGTGGGCTCCCTGCGGAACAACGCACTTTATCCTTGCATTGCTCCAGTGCGTGATCTCTTCATCCTTTAGGACAAGGTCTTCCGGGAAGGTCACATAGGCCTGATCCTTGAGTTCTCCGAATCCATAACCCTCGATGGCCATCTCTTCACCAGGCAATGCTGAATATGGATGAATGTCAAAGATCGCGGGCCGGTCACCGGCACTCAATGCCCGGCGTACATCAAGCCTCCCCTGGGTGATGGTCATGGCTTCCAGGGCCGGCAGGAATTTCGATGATGTCATGATACGGGCTTTCCATCTTAATATGTCTTCATAGGGATGCCTGAGGGCCAGCATTGCACAAGCCCCGCTGACATGGGCGGCGGCCATGGAAGTGCCGCTTTTCTCGTCGTGCCGATCCGAAGCGTTACAGGTCCCGATACCTATATCGTCAATGTAGACGCCGTCCCACACATATAGGGCATTATCACTGACAATGAGATGAAATCTGATCTTGAATTGATCTGTCTTGTAAGATTCGGAAATGAGAAAGCTGTAATGCTTCCACTTATTATCCCAGTCTCGAACACATCCGATTGCATGCCATGTCTGGCCGTTGTTGCCTGAAACCTCTATATCAACAAAGGCATTGCTTCCGTCCAGATCTTCGAATGCCCAGAAGTCCACAAAGACGTCCAGGTCACTGTATGGGCTGAGGTCGAGCGGATCGGCAAGCCCAAATGAGGCATCAGTGCCACGAACATAGGGTCCGGCCGGGCTGTCCGACCAGGCATAGCTGCCGCTGTTCGCCTCCTCCTCGGTTATTATCCAAGGCGGGTCAGCAATCCATTTACCGTTTTCGTATTCCATGTCATCAAAAAAACATCTCTGATCCGTGCTGACACAGGTCCTGGGAACGGCGCTCACAATGGACGACCCGGGCGCCATAATATCTACGGAATGCAGGCCGTAGTTCGAATAGTATGCGCAGAGATTATCGAGATCAATGGCCCCTATGGAAATGATGTTCGGGAGCCTGTGCGACGCCGGATAGAAGGGGATGATATCGTTACTGGTCGCGTTGTTTCCAGCCGCTGCGCAAAACATGATGCCCAGATCCCCCGCCTCTTCAATGGCGGCTTCCAGTATGGGGTTGTTTTCTCCTCCTCCCCATGAGGCATTTATGGCGACCAAGTTGATACCTCGGTTTCTTTTCATTTCAAGCAAGTACTCAATACACTTGATCGCATCGGCGTCCGTTCCGACGCCCCGGATATCCAGGAACTTCAGGGCCATAATTTTTACCAGCCCTGCGCTGTCCGGAATCCTTCCGCCGTCAGACGCCTCAGATGCTACTATGCCGGCCACATGGGTCCCATGACCCTGGTCGTCCATGGGATCAGAGTCGTTGTTTTTTGCGTCAATCCCGTAGACATCGTCTATGTATCCGTTCCCGTCGTTATCCAGCCCGTCCCCCGGGACCTCGAAGGCGTTTTTCCACATGCTGCCCGCCAGGTCTCCATGTCTGTAGTCGATTCCTGTATCCACCACAGCTATGATGACAGGCCTAAACTGCGTCCAAGGTAGGTGCGGAATCGAGGCAATCATTTTTGCGCCAGTTGTATCATCGGCATCAAGAGACCCGCCATCCGCTATGCCGAGAGTGGTCCTTTTTATATCCCGACCGGCGATACGTCGCCTGAAATTCGGCGAGACAGATTCCACCAACGGATGATCTTCCAGTGCAACCAATATCTCTTCCGTAGAAAGGGCGTTTGAACGGATTAGGGCGTGCCTTTGTCCACATTGTTTTGAAAGGAGGTGGATCGCACTGGTGCCCAGGTCTGGAAAAATGTCCTTGGCATGGACGATATCCTCCTGCCACATCCTTTTTCGGAACTTCACGATTACATCCCCATCTACATAATCAACCCTGCCGGAGCCGTTCAAACCCGGCAGGCTGATCGACGGGTCCTTCGGGAGAATTCCGTCCCCGCCACCCGGGCTGGTTTTGTGTTCTGCACTTGACTCCGAGGGTGAAAATATTACAAAGAGAAAAAACAAGACAAACGACAGGGAGGGTCTCCTTTTCATTTCTTTCCGCCTTCCGAATACAAAGATTATCCTTCACTCTCATTCATCGGCAGAATCGGCAGACAACATTAGTCAAGAATTGCGTGACAGTCCCGCTCTAGCGGTATGGCGGCCAGTTTCAATTAGAGACCTTACTTACCGAATTGGCCAGATATATTGAAATCAGCGTAGAAGTATATAAGGGGACGGTGGTTTTAAAGCAACTTGAAAAACGGTCATACATAGAGATACCTTTCCTTCATGCCCAGACAACTAAGACTTGATAAACCTGGTGCCTTGCATCATGAAATGGGCAGGGAGACTGACGGACTGGAGATATTCGGCAGCAAGTATGTACAAGGGTCTAAAAGGGTGACATATTTGATTGACTTATGGTGAAATAGATCTAACTAAACAAAGATTTGACCCCTATTCTCAAAAGGCTATAATGTTATAATATCTTAATGGTCAAAATGTTTATCTGACGCAGAGATTGGCGAAAAAGACAGTTTTCGGTCGGGCACTAACTATCACTCTGGAACCCTTGATAGGGAACTTATTTATTCGCCAATCTCTAATACTTAAACATGGTTTCTCAACTGAAGTTCCATGGGATGAGGACTGAGATATATCTGTTGCGCCAGATAGATTTGCTTGTATTTTCGCACATAATGGTTCAAGAGTGTGACCGGCACGATAAGGGGGATGTGACCCACACGATATTGGTCCAAGATCTCCAGGAGTTCCTGCTTCTCATTGAGGGAAAGCTCCTTTTTAAAATAACCCATCATATGCATGAGGACATTTGTGTTCTTTCTTGTGGTTGATTTGAGCTTGAGTGCCTCCATCAGGAGAGTCCCGTATCGGTTGTATAGGTCCTGGATGGATAGCTTTTTCCCTTCAGCCACAAGATTTCCCATGCGGCGATAATGTTTTTCACTATGGGAAAGTATGAGCAACTTATGACAGGTGTGGAACGTGACAATTTTTCCCAGGTTCTTTTTTCCAGAAAGAACCTCGCGCCAGCGCCTCATGGAAAAAATGCGTTCAATAAAGTTTTCCCTCAGCTTAGGATCATGGAGCCTTCCGTCCTCCTCAGCGGGTATAAGAGGAAAATGATCCATGAAGGCCCTTGCGAACAGGCCGACACCATTCTTTACGGGCATTCCTTTTTTGTCATAGACCCTGACCCTTTCCATACCGCTGCTGGGGGATTTGCTCTTAAAGATAAATCCGCAAAGCTCCTCTTTTTCGAGCTCCATGATTCGCTTTGCGGCCCATCGGAGCATTCTTTTGGTATGATCTTTTGCTGTCCTTATGGTCATGAGCCTTGGAGACTCAGGATTCCCCACCAATCTCATGGCCTCACGGGGAATACCCAGTCCGCACTCTGTTTCAGGACACACGGGTACGTAATCCACATAGGCCCCGAGCGTCTCTGTGAGGAAACGGTCCAGTTTATTCCCACCGTCGTATCGGACACTCTCACCCAGTAAACAGGCGCTTATACCCAGTTTGATTCGTTCGTTCATGGTTACTGTGCCTTTGTTACGAGGCATTTGAGCAGAATATCAATTACCCGTACAAGGGGCAACAAAAAAGCTGGCTGCAAAAGTAAAGGGGGACATATAGAAATGGTGTCACATCTTGAATAGTGATGAAACATATTGACACAAGCAGTATTTTCTGTAAAAGTGTTATTATGGGTAGAGCATGGCGAATTGAATTTGAAGGCGGATTGTATCATATTCTGTCCCGAGGGAATGAGCGGAAGGAGATTTTCTATGATGACCAGGATCACCAATTATTTTTGAAAACTATTGGAGAGATGTCCGAACGTTTTGAGGTAGATGTTTATGCCTATGTTTTGATGGGAAATCACTACCATATTCTATTAAAAACAAATCGGGCCAATCTTTCTAAAGCAATGCAATGGATAGGCTTAACTTATACGCGACGTTTCAACCTGCGGCATTTTCGTGCCGGCCACTTGTTTCAAGGCAGATTTAAGAGTATCATCGTTCAAAATGATGCTTACTTAATGCGGCTTTCTTGCTACATTCATAGAAATCCACTTAGGGCTGGCATTGTCGAAAGGTTGGCAGATTATCGTTGGAGCAGTTATAAAGCCTATGCCTACAGCGATAAGGCTCCTGAATGGCTTAAAACAAAGCCGATTTTTTCCCAATTCAAAGTAAAGGATAAAACCAAAGCTTACAGGGAAAAAGTTCAACGCTATGCCAAAGAGGAGCAAGAACTGTGGGAAGATTTACGTCATGGAATGATTATAGGTTCAAAGAAGTTTGTTGAAAAGATCCGCAGTGCATATTTGCCTGAAAAACCGCACAAAGAGATTCCTCAACAAAGGGATCTGGCCAAAGGCATTGACCCTCTTGCCAAGTTGAAGGAAGCAGCACTGATGCTTGATTGTGACCTTGATTATTTCAGGCGAACGCCGAGAATAAGAAAAGCGGATAGGGATAATCGCGATCTATTGGTGTTATCTGCCTGGAGAACAGGCCTTTTGACAAATGACAAGATCGGCCAGTTGTTTGGAATGACGTATTCCTCTGTTAGCCATATCGTAAAGTCGGTAACCCGGAGAATGGGGCAAGACAATGGCTTGAAAAAAAGATTTGATCATATTTACTCACTGTTCAAGATGTGACACCTTATGTAATTTGCGAAAAAAAGGAGGTTTGCCATGGCTGTCATTACTATTTCTCGCCAATTTGGCGCAGGCGGCAAGACCCTCGGGGAGATGATCGCAAAAGAGCTTGGGTACAGATTCCTTGATGACACTATAATTCAAGAGCTTTCCAAAGAAGCCAATGTCTCTGAGGGTTGGGTTAAGTCCATAGAAAGGACGGCAGGGGGTGCACTCTCAAAAGTCCTTTCAGCACTGTTGAACCGGAGCTATATGGAACGAATGCTCGGTGGTGAAAAAGGATATCTTGATGAGGAGATATATGTGGATTTACTCTATGAGGTTGTTAAGAAACTTGCTGATCAAGATGACATGGTGCTAATGGGTCGTGGGGGGCAGTATATATTAGGCGATTTTGAGGGTGCTTATCACATCTTCCTTGTAGCGGAAAGAGAAGACAGAATTAAATTCATGCAGCAGTATTATCAAATGTCCAGCTCCAAGGCAGACCAGGCTGTTATACGAG
>JAXHTA010000273.1:0-5586 GCA_034190285.1 Thermodesulfobacteriota bacterium
ATTTTTTCAATTAGGATTGAATTGATAGATGGCATGCAGAGCAGGATGTCCCTGTTCTTTTGACCCTCTGTCTTTTATAAGAACTACTAAAACGAAACCTATGTCTTGGGGGTCGACCTTTTCTTCAGGTGAGAAAGATTTGCCAAATGATTTCTCTCTTGAACCCATTTAACTTCATTGATTACAGACTGAATGTCATATTGCTTTAAAAAGAGCCTTTTCCATCAAGAATCTAACCTGCGTTAGCGTAGTGGATGGTGTTTTTTCCAAACCTGATTTTCAGGTGCTAAAGGAAAAATGATGAGCAAGCATGCATGTCAGAATGTGATGATTCCAGCCTCAGTGTTTCCACACCTCATAATGATCCAGACCCAGTTCGGTTTTTGCTTGTTCAAGGCACTGCTCTACAGGCCAACAAAGGCCACTGCAAATGAACGTGAGTAGTCCGGTGCTTGATGTGAATATTACTTAAGAAATACCGGCATGAAGGGTTCTTTCCCGTTGCGTGTCTTATAATGAGCCTAACTGTTTTGTCCGGATTCCAGCTTTTTGAGAGGACAATGCATCGCTTGTTAAATTCAGGTTCAATTGAACCCCAGCTTCCTCATAAATTTTACTTAAGTATCACAAAAGCTTGTTAACACTATTTGCCAGTTAAGCGATGCTCATGGGTATGCTCTCTGTCTTTTAAATATCAGCCTTTTGATATGCCCCACATGAGGTTAGGCCCACCCTTGTTGGCCTGAAAACTCGTGTTATCTGCACCAGTATTTTAAAAGGCGTGCCCGCAGAAATAGAAGATGTTTTGTCTGATACGGATTTTGTGGGTGGCGGCAGGAGTTACTTCTAATGCCAGCCATCCTTTCGATGGATAACGGAGACTGCCAATGATTACTAATGAGGCCATAATCATTTAGACTTCCATTTGCGTTAGAAGCACTATTCGTAAGGCATGATAAATCATAGTGTCTAAATAAGAACGCGCGGATTAGTAAGTAGTGTGGCCTGGAATTGGAATAAGGAGGTTAGTATGGCGGACGAAAGTTATGACGTAGTTATAGTGGGAGCTGGCAGCAAGTCCTTAGTAGCTGCTATGTACCTGACCAAATACGGCGGATTGAGTGTAGGGATGTTTGAGGAAAGAAACGAGATTGGAAGCGGCTGGTCCTCCGAGGAACCGGCAGGAGGATGGGCCGGCAATACCTGCTCCAACGACCATATTTACTGGTATCAAACCGCCCTGTACTGGGATTTCCCTGAGTTCAAAGACTACGGCGCAAGATATGCCCTTACGCCTACCACGGTGGGCACGACCTTTGAAGATGGCACGTGTTTCCTCCAGTTTTCGGCTTTTCCTGAGGTAGACCCGGATCAGGAGAGGACTGCAAAGCTCATAGACAGGTTTTCCAAAAGGGACGGTGATACATACCGCTGGCTTTGGGACAAGCCTCAAACTACTGGCTTCCCAGTCAGTTGGAGTGGATGTTTAACCCGGCCAAGCCCGTCCGTGAACAAGATCCCATGGACAGGCTTTTCATGGACCCTGAATCGGGTATTAATCCCCACTGGCTCCTGATGAACCCTGTACAGCTTTTCACAAGTCTTTTTGAGGACCCCCACGTTCAAGTGGGGTTTTTTAGGGTAATTCAGTCATGGGGGATAGCTGCTGATGAGCCGGGGGCCGGGTGGCCCGCCCTGGTTTCCCAGATGGCCTGGACTCCCTACCACGTTTATGTGATGGGTGGAACTCATTCCCTTACACACGCAGCCTACAGGGTGATATATGAGAACGGTGGTAAGGCGTTTACCAGCAGCAAAGTCGACAAGGTCCTGATTGAGAACGGTAAGGCTAAGGGCATAAGGCTTGCCGATGGCACGGAGATTAAGGCCAAGGTCGCGGTTATAACCTGTGTTGATCCCTACCAACTCGTCTTTGACCTAGTGGGTCCGGAGAAAATAGACTCGACTATCGTAAGAAAGGTGAAACACCTTGCCAGGGACTGGATAAACATAAACTGGTTCAGCTGGGCATGGACAGAGAGGCCAAAGTGGAAGTGTGAGGAGTTTGAACCGTGGGCCAAATATTGTGCCTGGATGTGCTTTGGAGGCACCTCGGGCCTGGATGTGGAGGCATTCACTAAGGAGAGCGCTCAGAGGAGGGCTGGTATATGGCCTACAGAGATGAACCTTGCGGTTTCCTATATGGGTGTTAATGAGGTTGAGGGTTTTGACCAGTGTATGGCTCCTCCTGAGGTTGGCTTCAAGATCCTGACGGAACAGTTTGTGCTCCCCGCCTTCAGGCTTTCGGATGCAGAATGGAAAGAAAGGGAAAGAATTCATGCTGAGGAGGTCATAGATTTGACGAACAGATTTGCGCCCAATGTCAACTGGGATATAGTAGCCGGTTATGTGCCGGTGACGCCGAATTTTACAGCCAGGTTTGCGAGGAATTTCGCACCTGCCGGGAACTGGGCCGTGATAGACAACACCCCGTCTCAAATAGGGAAGTTTCGTCCCATACCGGATCTGGCCAGACATCGTATTCCAGGGATAGACAGCCTTTATTGCACCGGGACGGCTTGGCACCCCTTTGCCATTGCCAATTGTGCCCAGGGTTATAATTGTTATAAGGTTATGTCAGAGGACCTCGGCCTGAAGCAGACCTGGGAGGGTCGTCCCTTTTAGCTGAAAGGTATCAGGACTTTTTGCTCACCATTTTGAAGCGGGAGGTTTTTTTATGGCGGACAAGAGCTACGATGTAGTGATCGTGGGGGCCGGCAACAAGGCCCTTGTTACGGCAATGTATCTCACCAAATACGGTGGATTGAGTGTGGGGATGTTCGAGGAGAGGCACGAGATCGGAAGCGGCTGGTCATCTGAGGAGCCTTCGCCTGGTTTTGTCGGCAACACGTGTTCCAACAATCATCAGTCCTGGTATCATATCCCGGTTTACTGGGACTTCCCTGAGTTCGCGGATTATGGGGCGAGGTACGCTTACACGCGAGGATCGGTCGGAACTGCCTTTGACGATGATACGTGCTTCCTCCAATTTGTTTCTTTGCCGGATGTTGACCCGACACAGGAGCGGACCGCTGAACTGATAGCCAGGTTTTCCAAGAAAGACGCCGAGACCTATTTATGGCTCTGGGACAAGAGCGTAAACTACTGGTTCCCGAGCACAATGGAATGGTCCTTTACTCCGGCCAGACCACTTAATGAACCTGATGCAATGGACAGGCTCTTTATGAACCCTGATGCTGGCATAAGTCCCCACTGGCTCTTCATGAACCCTGTCCAACTCTTCACGACCCTGTTTGAGGACCCCCATGTCCAGGTGGGATTCTTCAGGGTACTCCAATCCTATGGAATAGCCGCGGATGAGCCCGCGGCCGGTTGGCCTGCCTTGCTTACCATGCTTGCGTGGGTCCCTTTTCAGTGTTATGTCGTGGGCGGCACTCACTCTCTGACCCACGGCGCTTACAGGGTGATATACGAGAACGGAGGGCAGGCCTTTACCAACTGCAAAACAGAAAAGATCTTGATCGAGAACGGGAAGGCAAAAGGCATAAGGCTCGCGGACGGGACCGAGATCGAGGCTAAGCTTGGCGTCGTGACCGGTGTGGACCCTTATCAGCTTGTTTTTGACCTTGTTGGCCCTGAAAAGCTCGACTCCACTTTGGTGAGGCAGGTAAAGCATCTGTCCAGAGACTGGATAAGCATCAACTGGTATAGCTGGGCCTTCACTGAAAGGCCCAAATGGAAATGCGAGGCATTTGAGCCCGAAGCGGCCCACTGTATGGGCCTGACCCTCGGGGCTTCATCACATCTTGATATCAACGCCTATATTAAGGAAAGCGCCGAGAGACGGGCCGGTATCTGGCCCTCGGAGACCAACATTTATATTTGCTATATGGGTGTCACCGATCTGGACGATTCTGACCAGTGTATGGGTCCACCCGGAACTAATTTCAAAATTCTGACGGAACAGTTCGTGCTCCCTGCGTGGAGGCTTTCGGATGAGGAATGGAAGGTGAAGGAAAAACAGCATGCGGATGATATCGTTAAGCTTGTGAACAAATTTGCACCCAATGTGACCTGGGACACGGTTGCTGGCTATGTTCCCGTGACGCCCTATTTTACCAAACGATTTGCGAGAAATTATGCCCCTGCCGGCAACTGGGCCGTCATAGATAACACCCCCGCCCAGATGGGGAAATTCCGTCCTATCCCCGACCTTGCCGGAAATCGTGTGCCGGGTATAGAGAAGCTTTACTGTACTGGATCTGCCTGGCACCCATTCGCCCTTGCGCATAGCGCCCAGGGCTACAACTGCTACAAGGCAATGGCTGAGGACCTTGGTCTCAAAAAGACCTGGGAAGGTCGAATATTCTAACTAGTGTCTGAACGACAACCGAGATTTTTCGTTCAGATCAAGGAAGACAAAGATTTTAACCGCAGGAATACATCGAATATTTCGAGGATTAAAATTTGAGTCTGACGCAGATATGGGCGAAAAAGACAGTTTTCGTTCGGGCATTAACTAAGGGAGGTGTACAGATGGCGGACAAAGTTTATGATCTGGTCTATGTTGGGGCCGGGAGCAAGACCCTGGTCAATGCAATGTATGCTTCGAAATTCGGCGGTCTGAAGGTAGGGATGTTTGAGACAAGGCATGAGGCAGGTGGCGGATGGTGTTGCGACGAGAGTCCGGCCCCAGGTTTCGTGGCCCATCACTGCTCCCAGATCCACTGTTATCTACTTCACCACAGCCCTACATTCCTGGACTTTCCCGAGTGGGAGGAATACGGTGTGCAATTTGCCAAACCCAGGGTCTCCAACCCTACGGTGTTCAGGGAGGACCATAGCTGGGTGGGCCCTTATACGATCTGGGAAGAGGACTACAGGGGCAAGACCTATGATCTGCTCAAGAGGTTTTCCGAGAGGGATGCGGAGACTTTCCTGAAATTAGAAGAGAAGTTCCAGAAGTATCTGTATCCGGCTCATCTCGAATGGGGATTCAACCCCCCCGAGCCTTTTGGAAAGCCTGACGCTATGGAGAGGGTTGTAATGAATCCTGATGCCGGAGTTAGACCCCACTGGCTCCAGATGAGCGCTTCACAGCTTGCAAAGGAACTCTTTGAGAGTGTTGAAATACAGTCCTGGGGTGCGAGGCCTGCCCAGGGAGCAGGCATCAACCCCACGGCCTACGGCTCGGCCCTGGCTGGGCTTATCCTTATGTTTTCTTATATGGACAGCATCGTGATAAAGGGCGGCACTCACCAGTGCGCCCACGCCTCTCAGAGGGTCATTTACGAGAACGGAGGAGAGATATTTGCCAGCTCCGGAGTAGAGAGGATCATCATTGAGAACGGAAGGGCGAAAGGCATAAGACTAGCGGACGGCACAGAGGTCGAGGCGAAGTTGGGCGTGGTATGCGGCGCGAATCCCATAGACTTGGTATGGGAGCTAACGGGACCTGAGTGTTGGTCCGATGACGTCCCATATTGTTAAAGGTCTTAAATATGTTGAGAGGCCAAAATCGCTAACAAAAGCTTCTGAAGAAAAAATTGGTACGCTCATCGTTGG
>JAXHTA010000274.1:0-5582 GCA_034190285.1 Thermodesulfobacteriota bacterium
TCGCTGCAGGGTCACCACGAAATTCCCTCTCCACCTTTCAGGGGGAGAGGGATAGGGTGAGGGGGTTCAAATAAAGTATTTTCCATTTTGATACCCCGTAGCTTGCTGCGGGGTAGTTCATGTTGCCGGGGAGTAAGTTCTCAAGAAGTCCGGGAATACAATTGGGTCTCTTTTTTAAAGGCCACAACATAAATTCTTACGCCGCACGTTCAACGCCCCCAGGCTAATTAAATACTACCTCAGTACAGGCGGAAAGGGCCGCCGCTTATTGAGTGGGCCTCCTATGGGGCTGTCCTCGGATGAATTTTGCAGCAACACCGCCGTTCCATGAAATGAGGCAAATTTTGCGGCCTTTAAAAAAAAGACCCACATGGCCCTTGGATAGGAGGATATACCCTGACTTTTTGAGAAGTTACGCCGGGGAAATAATAATCGAAAAACGATCAAAGAGTGACGATTGACGAAAGCAAAACTCGTAACTTGGGACTCGACTTTTAGATTTTCCATTGTTGAAGAGTAACTACTCAGGTATATAGGCTGAAGGCTGAAGACTGTTAGGGAAAAGCACATTTTAAAGATATGTTTAGTGCAGTAATTAGATATTTTCGCCAAAAAATAGCAATCATGTTCTTCTGGTACCTTCAGCCTTCAGTCTAAACAGCTTCAGCCTGACTACGTGAGTAGTTACGTTGAAGAAAGATGTTGGCAGGCTAGTTAAGCCATATTGCCGTCATTGTCTCGGCAATTATTTCATATTATCAATATATTACCGTATATCAAAAAGTATAGATTGCTTATATTTCTCGAAGATCCGGTCAATTTGTTTTGCTGAAATGTAAGAAAGTACTTTGGGCACAGGGCGCGGTTTGGGTGGGACGCCACCTAAACAGGTGGTTTTATATATCTTTTTGTCCTTGCACGTTGCGGGAAACTATATTATATACAATGAAGCGGTAGTATAGTGTCAAGATTGGTGAAGACGTAAAGACTCAAAAGCCCCTTCTTCCTAGCGGGAAGAGGGTTGAGGTGTGGTTGATCAAAACAAGTTTAAGAAAAGTCAATGTGTTGTGCATTTAGAGAGGTATACAAACAATGACTATTTCTATCCAGGTGGCGCAAACGCCAGAGGAGCTGGATGACGTTTTTCGACTTCGTTATCACGTTTACGTAATCGAGGACAACAAGTTCCACGTCAAAGATTTCCCGGATGAGAGAATCTATGATCGCTTTGACACATATTCGCCTTACAACGCCAATTTGATCGCCTATGACGATGGATTACCCATAGGTACAATTCGCTTTGGTGAAGATTCCGATCTGGGGCTTCCTCAGGAAGAGGTAACTGATATAGGTCCAATCCGCAAGAGTCGAAAATACCGGGGGAAGTTGTTCGGCATCGGGATGCTGGCCGTTCGGGAAACTCATCGCCGCAAAATGGGATTCTTCACGAGCCTTCTAAAGTACCTTATCGCACTAATACGTTCTAGAGATGGTGAGGATGCTGTTATCACGATCAACCACACAATTGAAAAAATGATGACACGCCTCGGATTCACCCGGATTGGCGATAAGTTTTACTCAGAGAAAATTGTCAACTACATTGTCCCCATGTACGGAACCGTTGAGAGTGTCGGCGCGCAATTTAGAGAAGAACTTCTTCCTCAAGAATTGTCCAAATTTCAAGACACCTTACGGCGGAATATTTACAACCGGGGTGATCTTATCTGTAAACAGGGCGATATAGGTGATGAGGCCTATATCGTGATCCGGGGAAGTGTGAATGTGTTGCTGGAACGGGGTAAGGATTCTTATAAGGTAGCTATCTTGGGTCCTGGAGAGCTTCTGGGCGAAATTTCCCTCATAGATGACCAGCCGCGCTCGGCAACCCTTAGAGCGAATGCCCGTGAAACGGAACTGATGGTCCTTTCACGTAGCGATTTCGAGAAAGCACTCGTCGACAGAGAGGCATTCGCTGGAATCCTTAAAATGGAGACAGAACGTCTTCGCCGTACAACGATGCTTGCTTTGCAGTCGGCTGAAGACAGGAAAAGGAAAATTGTAAACGATTTTGTTGCCCACCTACTTGAAGCAACAAGAATTAACAGCATTTTTAGCGGGGAAATGTCGCGACCCCCACGACTCAGCCTGGAATCGGCCGCAGCAGAGATCGGCCTGGAAACAGAAGATCTTCGTCCCTATTGGGATCAGCTTGCCAAAATGAAACTCATAGAAGAAAAGGATGGACGGTTGTTGGTGGATGAAGCCCGTCTGAAGGACTTCTCATTTGAAATTGACTTGGATACATCGGACAAACAGTAGCGCCGTGTCCTGAAAGTTTTTCGGCAAAAGTGGCGATTTAAGTTGCCGTGGAATAATGTAACTATTCAGGTGGATAGGCTGTAAGCTATAAAACGGAATAGGGTTTTGGGCGTCCAGCTTTAATTAATGCGCAGACCGGGCAGTCTTTTAAGACTAAAAGCCTTTAGCCTACAGCCTAAGTAACCTGAGTAGTTACTAACGATCAAGGAGCGACGATTGACGAAAGGAAGAATTCGTAATTCGGGGCTCGGCCGTTCGATATCCGATTGTCAAATAGAAGAGAAAAATGAATCAACCCGCACGTAAAATGAGGTTCCTTTACCTTATAGTAGAAACGGTGTGTAGGCACCCTCGAATATCTCTCCCAGCTTCTCTCCTTTTTGCAGCTTTTTTCTTGGCATTCGCTCCATTAACTAAACCCCTGGAAAATGTAGATTTCTTTTTCCTAGAAGACCATCCGGATGTCAGATTCTATGATAATTTCAAAGAGATATTCGGTAACGATGAGTTCTTTGTTATTGCCTTTGAAAGGGATGACATCTTTACCCATAAAAACCTGGCTCTTGTCAGAGACATTACTGAGCAACTCGAAGGCCTTGAGGATATAAGGAAGATCAAGAGCCTTGCTAATGTGGACGATACAATTGGCGAAGCCGATTATTTTGAAGTAAGAAGGTTCATCGAGGAAATCCCCGACAGCAGAGACGAATTGAAAAGGCTTAAAGATAAGGCGCTTGATAATCCCCTGTATGTGAAAAACATCATTTCTACGGATGCTCGAACGGCCGCTATACTGGTTCAGGTGTATGATCGACCCGATGATGAAGACTACCGGAAGAACCTGATTGAAAAGGTCCGAGGGATCCTGAATGATTATCAAAAGGAGGTTGACAGATTTTACTTGGCCGGCTGGACCACGACCAATCTGACTATGGCCCAGTTCATGATCAAGGATATGGAAACATTCGTTCCCATTACCTACCTAACACTAATGTTTATAATCCAGTTGTTTTTCAGGAATATCAGATTGACCCTGCTGGCGTTAGCCAATATCTTTCTATGTACGGGCTCCACCATGGGTCTAATGGGGCTGACCGGCATTACCCTGAACAGTGTAACCAGCATTATCACTCCCTTGGTTATGGCCCTCGCCCTCTGCGACACTGTCCACATCTTTTCCCACATGGAAAGAGGTATCCTTGAAAGGCATTCGAATAGACAAGATGCCCTGGCCAGTGTCCTCAAAGAGGTTGTTTCACCTTGTTTTCTAACCACCTTGACAACGGCCATCGGCTTTTTGTCCCTGACGGTAAGTGAGCTCCGGCCGATCAGAGAGTTTGCCTGGATTGCATCTGCCGGCATGGTCTTTGAATTCATTTACTCGTTCTTTTTCCTCCCCCCTCTTATCCTATTGTTCGCCCCGGAAAAAGTCTATCAGGAACATCATACGAAAAAAGGCATGAACGGTTTCCTCGACCGTATCAATGATCTCGTACAGAGGCGTTATCGATTGATAGTCATGGCAAGCTGTATCATTATCCCAACCGCCTGCTGGTTTATAGGCAAGATCCGGGTAGAAACTAACCCAATTGAATATTTCAGGAAAAACAGCTCAGTGCGTGATTCCATCGCCTTTGTGGAGAAAAGATTGAGCGGGGTGGGATCAGTGGACATTTCCTTTAAGGCCATGGAAAAAGACGCTTTCAAGGACCCAGCCAACCTAAAAGCTATTGAGAAAATACAGGACTACATAAGAAACCTAAAAGGCATAGATGTCACTACTTCTTTCGTTGATTTCATGAAGGATATGAACGAGTCGTTTCATAATGAGGACCCCGAATATTACCGAATACCTGAGAGCAGGAAGCTGGTTTCCCAATATCTTCTTATTTACGATTCAGAAGATATCGATGACTTTGTTAACAGTACCTATGATCATGCCCGAATCACTGCCCGGCTTTCCGAACACGGTTCCACAGGTCAAGAAAGACTTGTCCGCAAGATTAGAGAGTACATAGAAGACACGGGACATCCTGGGCTGGATATCAGGGTTACCGGCTGGGTGATCCAGAATGTAGTCACGATTGACACCATGGTAAAGGGCCAGATCTACAGCCTGACTCTTGCAGCCGGGATTATCAGCATGGTAATGTTCGTAGTACTCCGGTCACTCGCCATTGGATGCCTAAGTCTAATACCAAACTTCTTTCCTATCATCATAAATTTCGGTATCATGGGCGCAGTCGGCATACCACTTAATACGGCAACCGCCCTGATTGCCGCCGTGGCACTCGGGATAGCCGTAGATGATACTATTCACTTTCTCTCAGAGTACAAGAGAAAGAGAGAAGAAGGGATTTCTGTTCCTGATTCATTGAAGCTGGTAACCTCTGTGAAAGGACGGGCTATCTTATCTTCGTCCCTTATCCTAAGTGTCGGGTTCGGTGTACTGGTATTGAGCAGGTTTATTCCCACCGTTCAATTCGGCATGCTGTGTGCCGTTATTATGATTACCGCTTTCATCGGGGATCTCGTGGTCCTTCCATCCATTCTTTTATTGAAGAGGCAAAGTTCCTCGACGCGAGGTAGGAAACAATGAAACGAGACTCTCTTACCGCCAAATTAGAGTCCCTCGGATTGCCCGACAAAAAAACATATATGGACGAAGCCTTTTCCCGGAATATCGGGCTGTTAACCCAGGATGAGCAGCAGAGACTTGGCGAGGCCCGTGTGGCCGTACCGGGCATGGGCGGCGTGGGCGGGGTCCATCTCATAACCCTCGTTCGTACTGGTGTGGGTAAATTCAATATTAGTGACTTTGATACCTATGAGGCGGCAAATGTGAACCGGCAGTTCGGGGCGCGAATACCTGATTTCGGCAGGCCGAAGCTGGAAGTCATGACTGAGCATGCCCTGAGTATCAATCCCCACCTTGAGATACAGGGGTTTCCCGAGGGGATCACCCGTGAAAACATAGATGATTTTCTTGAAGGAGTGGAAGTGGTTATTGACGGACTCGACTTCTTTAACTTTGACGTAAGAAGGCTCCTTTTTAATGAGGCCCGAAGAAAGGGGGTCTACGTAATAACTGCCGGCCCCATGGGCTTCAGTTCTGCCATGCTCATATTTTCTCCTCACAAAGGCATGGGTTTTGATGAGTACTTTAACGTGACCGAGGGGATGGCCCCTTCTGATAAGTATCTGTTCTTCGGCCTGGGACTGGCCCCCCGGCCCACCCACTTGAAGTACATGGACCTTTCCAG
>JAXHTA010000275.1:0-5547 GCA_034190285.1 Thermodesulfobacteriota bacterium
AGACAACAGAGGAAGCAACCCCAGACCAAAACGGTACTATCAATCAAAAAGGTTAAGATGGCATACAACAAGACATTTAGTGGCAGCAGAAATACGAACTCAAACAAATTCAGAAAGACCTATCACAAAAGAAAAGTATGTAAATTTTGTGCGGACAGTAGTCTTGTAATCGATTACAAAGACATCAGGACCCTCAGGTATTTTACAACTGAAAGGGGTAAGATCACACCGTGCAGAATTTCGGGCAACTGCGCCAAGCACCAACGGAAATTATCCCTGGCTATCAAAAGAGCCAGGAATATGGCCTTATTACCCTTCACTACAGCCCTTGTGTAATGATTACAGGCCCCTCTGGAATAACCTGAAGCGTGATCTTTTAGTTTTTGGGGCTTACCATCCCTGAGATCCCATGAAAACGACCGACATGTTGGGGTGTGTGGGCGGAGTTTCCTTTCTACTCTTAGCCTCCGCGTGGATACCCTTTTTTGGCCCTTTCCTTGGCCTGCTAATTCCTTTGCCTTTCCTCTATTATTCAACCAAGCTGGGCTTTTATCAAGGTGTGAAGATCGCCGCCTTAGCCACCTTGATCATCGGTCTTGTCGCCGGGCTCATAGGACACCCGCAAATCGTCCTTCTCAGCGTTGAGCTGGGTGCTCTGGGCCTCGTCTTGTCAGAGCTTTTCAGAAGGAAGCTTAGAGCCGGGCAGACTATCTTTTTTGGAACTGTATTTATGCTCCTTCTGACCCTGTTCTTCCTCTTCTTTATGGGTCTTTCAAAAGATATGGGTCCCCTCGAGATAATGCTAGATTATTTGCAGAGCAATTTGGAGGCGGCCATAAAGACATATAAAGAAATGGGAGTGTCTCAGGAAGATGTCGTTGAACTTCAGGCCCTCGCGAAGGCATTCATGGACGGCATTTCCAGGTTTTATCCTTCAATTATGATTATTAGTGCCGGATTTGCAGTCTGGCTGAATTTTGTAATGGCCAAGCCATTATTTTGGATGGGAAAGCTCGAATACCCTGATTTTGGTCCCTTGGACCGTTGGCAGACCCCCGATTATTTGATCTGGGGGGTAATCCTTTCAGGTTTTGCTTCCCTTTTATCGTCCGGGGGTATAAAGTTGTTGGCCATAAATGCCCTGATCGTCTTTTCGGCGGTCTATCTTTTTCACGGAATATCCATCATTCTGTTCTTTCTTAACAAATATCGCGTTCCCCCCTGGATCAGGATCAGCATCTATTTTATTGTTTTTATTCAACAGCTCTTTCTGGTGGTCTTGGTCATTGCCGGGGTCTTCGATCAATGGGTAGATTTCAGGAAGATTAAAAGGATAACTGACAGCTGATTTGGTTTATGGAGGAAGCCTTAATGGAAATCATACTACAACAGGATTTGGATGGGTTGGGCCTTCACGGGGATATTGTGAATGTGGCAAAGGGTTACGCGCGAAATTATCTGATCCCGAAGGCCATTGCCCTGGAAGCCAGCCCTCAAAACATAAAAGCGCTTGAATTGCAGAGAAAGAAAATTGAGGTCAGCAGGTTAAAGGCCAGAGAGGAGGCCGAGAAACTCAAACAGAAGATGGAAGGATTGAAGGTCACTTTTGCCCATAAGGCAGGTGAAGAGGGAAAACTGTATGGTTCTGTGACCAGCACTGATATCGCTTCCCAGCTCGAAAAACATGATATAGTCATTGACAGGAAGAAAGTCCTTCTCGAAAAACCCATAAAGACCCTGGGAGAATGTGATGTCCGTGTCAGGATATATCCTGAGGTAACAGGTTCGATAAAGGTTGTTGTGGTTCCCGAAAAAGGAAAAGACGAATAAATGCATCAGGCAAAAGAAAAAGCCTCGCCTTCCTACCTGAAGGTTCCCCCACACAATCTAGATGCGGAACAGGCCGTGTTGGGTGGTATATTGATTAATAATGACGCCATAAATCAGGTCATGGACATCCTATCTCCTGATGATTTTTACCGCGAAGCCAATATATCGCTATTCGAGGGAATGGTTGAGTTATATGATCACGGCGAACCAATCGATATCATTACCCTTTCTCAAATCCTTACAAAAAAGGCCATATTAGGTAAAGTGGGGGGAGCCGCTTATCTGGCTGCACTGGTTGAGGCTATTTCAACGTCGGCGGGAATCCTGTACCACGCCAGGATCATCAGGGACCTCTCCGTGCGAAGGAGGCTGATCAGCCAGTGTTCGGCCATTTCCGAATCCTGCTTCCAGGACTGGGAAAGCACCGCAGATCTCCTTGAGCAGGCGGAGCAGTCCATTTATGATATTGCCGAAGAACAGGTCAGGGAAGGCTTTCATAGCTTGAAAGGGGTCATTACGGAGAGTTTTAAGAAGCTGGAGAGCGCTGCGGCCGTTGAAGGATTTGTCACCGGCGTGCCGACCGGTTTTTTGAAGTTTGATGACTTGACCTCCGGCTTGCAGGGTTCGGATTTGATCATTATTGCGGGCAGGCCCAGCATGGGCAAGACCGCCATGGCTCTAAATATCGGTTACAATGCGGCCAGGAAAACCGATAAAGGGGTAGCCGTTTTTTCCCTGGAAATGTCCGAACAGCAACTGGGGATCAGATTGTTGGGCTTTGACTCCGGCATAAACGCCTCGAAGTTGAGAAGCGGGTTCTTGAGAGACGAAGAGTGGGCAAAGCTGACGGATTCAGCCAATCGCCTATCAGAATTACCCATGTTTATTGACGACAGCTCGGCGATCAGCGTGCTTGAGATGAAGGCGAAGTGCAGGCGACTGAAAAAAACGTCTGACCTTGGGCTCGTCATTGTTGACTACATACAGTTGATACACAGCCGAAGAGCTACTGAATCCAGACAGCTTGAGATTTCAGAGATTTCAAGGTCTTTGAAGGCACTGGCAAAAGACCTCGACGTACCGGTGATAGCGTTATCCCAGCTCAACAGAAAGGTGGAGGATCGCACCGGTAATCGCCCCCAACTTTCAGATCTGAGGGAAAGCGGTGCGATTGAGCAAGATGCGGACGTGATCGTATTCATTTATAGGGAGAATTACCACTCTGATGAAGAAAGCCAGTACGACAATGTTATAAATGTTGACGTGGCCAAACAGAGAAACGGCCCCGTAGGATCATTCAAGCTGACCTTTCAAAAGGAAATCACTCGTTTCAGGAACCACACTCAAGAAGACGTGCAGGTCTAGGACGGTTGTCGTTTTGTGCCTTTTGTAGGATAAGGCTATAGATAAAATTCACGGCAAAAAGACGGGCCTCAAGGCCAGCCGACAGAAACGACTTCAGGATCTGTATAACCGCAGGGTTTCCAACCGCAAAATCATTTCTCATGAATTAACGCGCCGGATTTCCTCAATTTCACACGAGATTAAGCGACAGGTGGCTTTGCTGGTGACCAGGAAAGGCCGGCCGTTTTCAGACACTTGTTTCTTATGACCGGAGGTGTGGGTATAGAAAGATCAGTCTGCATATTCATGGTAATTCTGGCAATGATCTTAACAGCCAGGGCAGCCTTTGGGGATCACGCCAACAGCCGGGACGCGGACGGGTTTCTTTGGGGCACCGAGGCGGCAGTCTTAATATCTGATTTTTCAAATATTTCCCACGCTGTTGAGCTCAACATATCAGCCGTCAACGATACCCTAAGGACGAAATACGTGAAGCTGCGCGTAAGCCAAATGAAAGACAGTGGTTTTTCGCCTTTCGGGCTGGATATCTCAGGTACATTTTTTGACCTTGATGAAACGGCCAAGCTTTTTAGATCTAATGGCTGGAGCATGGTTCCAATGCTTTCAAGGCATTTTGGGTCTCAAATCACGAGCAAGGACATAGATAGTTACGTGGATTTTGTGGACTGGTTCATCAGCAGATATAAAGACGATGCAAATATAGAATACGTTGAGCTTCAAAACGCACCGTTTGTCTCATGGAGTGGCACCGAGGCGCAATTGCTCGAACTGTGCAATAAAACATACCACCGCATCAAGGGCGGCTATCCGGATATTCAGGTAGGTACGCCCGGGTTTGAGTACTTCAGAGACCTCCCCAATTATGCGAATCTGCCCGCCGTAAGACAAATAGAGTACTTTTTAGACAGCGCCAATGGAGCAAACTTCGACTTCTGGGCATTTCATGGATACAAGACCCTGGGGCCCAAAGGAGAATATCCGCCGACGAAGAGCTCAGTCCACAACTTCTATGCTGGCATTCCGGGAATATCGGAAATACAAAGAAGACTCAATGAAAACGGATGGCAGGACAGGCTTATTCTGGATACCGAATATGTGTATCTTGGAAAGGAGATCGCTTTCACGGAGGAATCTGACAGGGTGAGCGCCGCATACATGGTTCAGGATCTTCTCCTGAAGAAAACTCAAACCCTTGAGTCAAGCGGCGTTCCGGTTTTGTCGGGTGCGCTGCCATTGAAAATCCGACCAAGAGGAGAACAACATGAAGATGCCTGGGGATCGTTGCACTCCGATGGGTCGATGACACTGACTGTGAAGGCGGTAGGTTTGCTTTGGTCCAAGTTGAACGAATACAAGTATTCATCCCACATCAGCGGGGCGTTTGATGATGAGGACCAGGTGTGGGTGGAAGAATTCAGTTCTGGGAATAAGAATTTATATATCTTCTTCAAGCCGTTCGAGTACCATGAGGGGGAAGTTTTGGAATTAGACAGCCAAACACAGGAGTATGATCTGGCCTTAGGTACAAAACCGTCTTCAGCCGTCTTGACTCTCATTACTGGAGAAACAAGCAATATAGCGCCACGCCAGAACCTATCGCTTAAGGCCGAAAACTTGCCCAAGTTCTTGGAGGTTGAATTTCCCACTGAAAGCGAAGACCTGTGGTCCGGCGCCATTGATCTCGGATACGGTTGGAAATATCTTGATTGGTTTGGCTGGTTCCGGGTCGATGAGGCTTCATCATGGATCTGGCACTATACACACGGCTGGGTGTACGCCTACGGCAAGAGCACCGGCGATATCTGGTTCTGGACATCCGACAAGAACTGGTTCTGGACATCCGATTTGTATTACCCGTGGATCTATTCCTTCGAAGAAGGAGTGTGGGCGTGGGATGTCTGGTGTGAGTAAAGTGAAGGGGATAAAGTCTCGCGCCTGACACTATTCCCAACTGTATCCTATTGTGACCAGATACCTCTTGTCGACTCTATCGGTGTCCGGCGGCGGAAAGTTGTCCCAATCCCAGTGGTATTGCAGGGTAGTGTTAAATCCTTTTCGCAGAGGTAGTCGCAGTCCTGTCCGGGTCCGAATATCAATATCCTCGGCATCTTCAAAACTGATGGTTCCTTCGTTAGTATGAAAGATTTGAAAAAGTTTGTCGAAGAAGTATTTGTCATAACTTGCAGCCCAACGGCCCGCCGCATAGTCGTTGTCTTCCCCTAACTCAGTGTAATCTTCGTTTACATAGGAAAGTCCGCATTCAAGGGCCAGGTTTTTTTGCTTGCTTTCAAAAAACTGATATCCTAAACCCGCCCCGACTGCCGACCTGAGATTGAGGTCCTTGAATTCGTC
>JAXHTA010000276.1:0-5525 GCA_034190285.1 Thermodesulfobacteriota bacterium
CGAGAATACGAAGCTTAAGGCCAATTTGGGGACTGAAATAGGACTCATCCCTTGATCTTCCTTCCAGGGGCATGCCAGGGCTGCTAGTTGAGCTTTTCAATTCATCCTTGATCGCTGTACTGCGCAAGGCAGGAGTTATGATCAGTCTTTCTTGAAAAAAACCAACACTGTCCTGAAGCCCGAAAGACAAAGTGTCTCTGGAGCTTTCTCTTGGGTCTTGTGAACCGAGGAGGTCTTCTGGTTTGTATTTCTCATGCCATATGTCCGCCACGATGTTCAGTGTATTCCAGTCTGTCAGCCATTCAACGAAACAGCCGGCTCCGTAACGAGTCGTAGTATAGTCGTTGCGCTGGTTACCCAGGCCTATGTGACCATGTCGATCATCATATTCTTCTTTTTTCCAGGAGCACTCAAGACGAACACTGGTGTTAAGATGATAAGCCCCAATGTCATTTGCAGTCAGTTTTAGGGTGGCGATATTCCTCTTTGTGTCAAGCGATGTCTTCGCGGATTCACTATTGTTCCAGCTCGGCAATCCTTGGTCCTTGGAGAACCATTGATTGACAATATCCATCCGCACGTCAGCGGTAACATCAAACCCCGCTTTGACCAGTACGTTCTCCTGGTCAAAGTCGGCGTTGTTTCGCTCTTCCCATCTATCATCGGCTTTATTCCATTCCGTGCCGTTATCATTGAGAAAGTCAAAATCATTGTCAGAAGCCAGATAATCAGCAGAGATCAAATAGTCCCACCTGCCCGGCTTATGGTTGACAAACCAAGCCAGTTCACGTGTTTTAAACGAGCCGAACCCTGAGCTTATTGTTCCTTTGAGGCCCTCTTTTGATCGTATTGTCCGGATGTTAATTACACCGCCGATGGATGCCTTTCCAAAATTAACAGGCGTCATCCCGCGGTAGACTTCAATGGCTTCGACATCCGAAAGGGAAATATTACTTAGATCGACTCCCCCACCTGAGGCATCGTTGAGCAATATCCCGTCAATATAAACCATTACCTGCTCACTGGAAGATCCGCGCAGGGACACGGTAGAGAAACTCCCCAGCCCGCCTGACTGGCGCACTTGAATTCCAACCTCTTTTTCAATTACTTCGGACAGGTCCTCCATTTTTCCTTCAAACTGTTCCCTCTTAATAACTGAAAAAAAGGCCGGAGTTTGTTCCGGATCCACATCCCCTGTTTGAGAAGCGCTGTCTTCCCTTTTTTCGACCACGACTATTGTATCTAACGTCAAAGGACCGTCGACAGGTTCAGCAAAGGCACAGGGTTTGGCAAGAAGAAAGAAGATAGTGATATAGATAGGGAAAAGAATCTGTTGTTTCATATCATTTATGAGTGTGTAGCCAAGAATTGTGCCCGTGATAGCTTGCTGGTACTGAACAAAAAAAATCCCCGGACCGAACGAATCGACCCGGGGATTTCCCTTTTTTATCCTCAAGATCTTGAAGGCTTCCCTCTGTCCACGGAGGTTCACCTATTGGTTCAGGCAGGTCTTCTGACTCTCGGATCATCCTACTAGCCGCGCCTTCCCATCCCCTTTCAAACAGGACAGTGGCTTAATGCGGCGTTCGTCCACGATTACAGCGGCGGGCCCATCCCCGATTCTAACGGGGTTCCCTATTAAGCTCAATACGAGCGCCTGAATGTGCTTTATGTGTAATTAAGACTGCAGTGAAAGTCAACAAAAAAAGGACGACAAGTCAAAGTGGTTGGGGATCAAGAAAACGAGTTCCCCATATCCTGAACACCTGGCACGCGTGGGACGGGGTGGCTTGTTAAAATTTCTGCCTTACACAGAGATTGGCAACAGACCCAGTTTTCTCTCGGACACTAGCTGCCATCCAAGAGGGCAAGCTTTCTGGTTATATTATCACGAATCCAGTGAGGATCCCACCACTCTATCGGATTTGCGAATACTCCACTTACCAGAACACCAAAATGAAGATGATCTCCACCGGCAAGTCCGGTCTGTCCCGTTACCCCAATTGCCTCTCCTTTCGTCACCTTCTGACCCCGATCAACCTTTATTTCGCTCAAATGAGAATACACAGAGGCGAGACCCTGTCCATGATCCAGAACCACTGTAAGTCCGTAAATCCCCAAATATCCGGAAAAAATCACACAGCCGTGGTTCGCAGCCTGGACCTCAGAGTTTGCCAGGGAGGCCAAGTCCACCCCCACGTGCACCTGATTGTCAACAGCCTTGCCCTTATGGTAATACGAGCGGTGGTCGCCGAACCTCGCCATGGTGGCGGCGTTCTTCAGCCTCAACCAGGTGCCGTTCCAGAGTTGATTTGGATCTGTTTTTGTCCTCATTTCGTAAAAATCTGAGGAATTCTTCCTTCTCAAATCCCGATTGATCTTAAGAAATTTCGTAATGGGGGAGGCATCAGAGTCATCAATGTAGGGAGAAAAACTGGGAAGAATGCGCTTCAGGAATCTATCCGTAATGTTAATTCTATCTGTTCGAAACCGTTTTCTGCGGATATGGTAGTCAAAGTTGGCCCTTGAGCGGTTACCCGCCTTATCTTTCGCCCACAGAAACAGGTCGGGACGCGCCTTTGTGTTGTGTGGTATAGCAAAATAGCAGACGTGAAGCCCTTCTTGAGGCCCTTTAGTGGCCGGGAAGCCCGGGCAAAAAACATCATCCACGAAGATACCGCTCTCAACGGAGTCCGAGGAAGTCTGATACACGACCAGACCGGTCCCTCCCATGTTAAAATAGTGCATTCGGCTAATCGATCTGATGGCCGGCGGAATAGTGTCTACAATCATTTTGTGGCCAACCAGGGAAAGATTGCCATCTCCCCCGCTTCTCCTGGAATAATCCCAAACACGGACTTCCAGGTCAGCACGTCCTTGGGCCAAATTCAGCTCTGAGGGATCAATAGAAAACTCGGTATGATAGGCGTGAAAACCTCCGCGGTTGAATAATCCCACATACGGAAAAGTCTTCTCAAGAATAGCTATCTTCCGCCCTTCCTGGCTCACGGAAACCTTAAGAATTTTAAGCCCTTTTTTCATATCAGCTGTTGACAAGGCAAAATTCTGGCTTTCTGAAAGGAACGCGGGTAAAGGCTCAAGGGTTATCCGAGGTTTTTCTCCCTCAAAGATGCCGGCCAGGAACCAGGCAAGAAAGACAAGGACGCCCAAAAGCAATCCAAATGTCAAAAAGAAGTTGATCTTTTTTCTTTTGCGCATAGGCTAATCTTACTCTCAAGAGGACTCATTGTGCAACTTTTTGCTGGCCCTTCAAGGACGATAGCCCAAATGGGGCTTGAAGGGATACGTCCGGTGGGGTATATGGATAACCAAATCCAGGCCATGGAGTCAATGTAAATAGTGTCGAAAGGCAAGCTCTCCTGTTTGCCATCTTCATTGATAATGGGTCTCTTGTTACGCTCAAAATGACAATTCTAAAGAAAATTAAGGGGTTTCCGTTCAGACACTGATTGGACAACACAAACCGCATATTTTTTTCAACATGGAGCAAATGACATGGGAAGACCTTACCACATCGGAGTCATCGGAGCAGGCACGTGCCCTGATGCTACATACCAGCTTGCTAGAAATCTGGGCTTTGAAATAGGAAAAGAGGGATGGGTACTCATCTGTGGCGGACTTAGGGGCGTCATGGAAGGGGCGGCCAGAGGCTGCTCGGAGGCAGGGGGAATGACCGTGGGCCTTCTCCCCGGATTAGAAAAGGAGTCGGCCAATCCCTATATTCAGGTCCCCATACCCACAGGTCTCGGCGAGGGGAGAAATCTGCTTGTGGTCCGGGCCTCTGATGTCTTGGTATCCATCGCAGGGGGCTATGGCACCCTATCTGAAATCGCCCTGGCCTTGAAAATAGACAAACCAGTCATAGGGATCGAGACCTGGGCGGATATCAGAGGCGTACGCTATGCGCTCGACTTCCGCGACATCATCCAAATGGTCCGCCGACTTATAGACTGAATTTGACTGCCACCCATGAGCGCTAACTTATTTTCTTGCTGATGCCCCTCACCTTTTCCATGATCCTGATTGGATCCAGCGTCATGAATTTTCTATCCTTCATCAGCACCTTTCCGTTCACAATAACATCTCTTACATCAGCTCCATTGGCGCTGTATACCACAGATGAAATCGGATCGTAGATAGGACACATGTGAGGGCTGTGAAGGTCAACCACAATGATGTCTGCCTTTTTCCCTTTCACAAGGGTCCCTACCTGTTTTCCAAGGCCCAAGAGGGACGCTCCCCATGTCGTGGCCATTTTAAGGACGGTTTTTGCATCCAGACCAATTGGATCAAGATCAAAAACCTTGCTGAGTTTGGCCGCAGTATCCATTTCACAAAAGAGATCCAGGTTATTGTTGGATGAGCACCCGTCCGTGCCAAGGCCAACTGTCAAACCCATCTTTACCATTTCGGATATCCTGGCCACGCCGGAACACAATTTCATGTTGCTTTCAGGCGCATGGACTATATTCGCTCCTTTCTCTCTGAGACACTCCATCTCTTTGTTGTCCAAATGCACGGCATGCGCGGCAATAAGGCCCTGATCAATCAAACCAAGTTGATCCAGATATTGGGCAGGTCTTTCCCCGGTTTTTTCAATAATTTCATTTACTTCCTCTGAAGTTTCGGAAAGATGAATTTGAAGAGGCAGGTCAAATCTCCTGGATATCTCCCATGCACCCTTCAGTGTCCGGCCGGAACATGTCAGAGGGCTGTGACAAAACACCCCCGGCGTGATGAGTTCAGAGAAGCCGAGCCACCTTTCTATGAATTCCCTTGCTTTCTGGAGGTTCTTTTTGGGGTCATCAACCCCTGGCGCAGGAAAATCTATGACCCCCTGGGCAATTAGTGCTCTGAGCCCTGATTCGTGGACGGCGCGAATGGTATCATCCTGAAAAAAATATCCGTCTGCAAAGGTTGTCGTCCCTGATGCGATCATCTCAAGACATCCCAAAAGAGAACCCCAGTAAACCGTCTCTGGGCTAAGGAAGTTTGCTTCAGCAGGGAAGATTTTCTTGAACAGCCATTCTTTCATGATCATGTCATCAGCCAGTCCCCTGAACAGGGTCATGGCCGCATGATTATGGGTGTTGACCAAACCAGGCATGATAATGGCGTCCTTTGCATCAATGATTTCCGTGGGGGTTTCAAAAGGGGGCTCTTGATCAGAGGGCACTCGAATGTCAGCGATTCGGCCGTTGGATACATAAACGCTGGCATCCACGACCGGCTCCTGGCCCTCAACCATTGTAATGACTATGCCGCCTTCAATAATAAGATCGGGATCTGCTTCACCTGCCTGTACCTGGTTAAGATCCTGGGTTTCTTGAATCATATGAGTAAGTCTCTCTGTTAGTTGAAATTTACTGCTTGAAGTCCGTATGACTCTTCTTAGACAGTAAGACTGAAATTTAGGGTCCGAAATTTTGCTAAGGTGCTGAAATAACGAGATCCGTGTTTATTTTTGGGTTCAAAAGGTAGTGCCACAAAATATAGCATAACTA
>JAXHTA010000277.1:0-5521 GCA_034190285.1 Thermodesulfobacteriota bacterium
CGCTGCTCCCCAATATCCGTTCGTCTGAAAATATCTTGCTCCCGGCTCTTTTTATCGAAAGAACCTGCGACCATCCTCCAAGACTCCGCATAACACCCCCTACAACCAACACCGTCCTGCGACCAGCATTACCCCCTTCCTCAATGAATTGCTCATATTTTTCTGTCGCCCGTTTCCGTCTCTTCCCAAAACAGCCCAGTATCGTATCACAATATTGCCGGCGGCGATGGATTATACCCATAATAGCTGAATGACCAAATCTTTCATATGCCCTTAACCCATCCATATCCTTCACCATACCGGCCCTTAAAGGATTCAGATGGATGTAACGTGTCAATTCTAACAGGTAGGGATCGCCTTAGCATAAAATATATTTGTACCTGTTTTGAAAAAGATGACCATGTCTTTTATGCCGGCGATTATATTTGACAATGTAGCCGGTTAAAAGCTTTCTCATGCTATTAGACAGAGAAATCTTTCCGGTTCCGGCCAAAAGACGAAAGTGTGTCCATGAGAACCCGGGCATAGATACTAAGGGCCTCCTTCTCACAAAGATCCTTAAGGCTGCCAAGAAAATCTTCACAATCATTCTTGCCGCCGAATATCTATAGTCCGTCAATCCCCCTGCCCATTGCATGATGCAAGGCACCGCGTGTATCAAGTCTTGGCTGTCCGGGCATGAAGGTAAGGTATCTCGATTATGCCCGTTTGTCAATTTGCTTTAGAACCAACGTCCCCTTGCTCATTGCTCACAGTCCCACATGGCGGAATTCCAACTCTCTGACGTCCAGAGCAACAGATTCGCAAGCCTCGGTGCCTGTAATCCGCGGGGAGATTCCCTGCTAAAGACTTGTGGGGCCAAACGTTGGGTGCCACAGAGGGTTGAATCTCGATATGTGTTTGGTGGAAGATCTGATTCCGGCACCCGCTTTTAAATGAAGCCAGAATCACTGTCAACGGGTGAAAAGGTCCGTTTATGAGTCATGCGAAAAAATAAGAACACTTTTTTCGTCAATGGAGAACTTTACTCTCGACATCAGGAGGCCTTGTAAGGGCTCGGCTTTGGCAGTCATCTCAATCTTCATCCCCGAGTTGTGCGATAGCCCCTTTGAGGGCTGCCGCGGAAGCGGAAAGAGCCGCAGCTTCATCTTTAGGAAGATTGCTCGTGATAATCCTCTCAACTCCTCTTCCCGAGACGATGCAAGGGACACTGAGGCAGACATCCCTGAGCCCAAATTCGCCTTCCAGTCTCGTGGAAACAGTCAGCACACTGCTTTCTCTCCTAAGGATGGCACCTGCAATACGCACTAGAGCCAGACCGACCGCGAACCATGTGGCGCCTTTGTATTCGATGATGTGATAGGCGGAGTCCCTTACCTGCTGCTCCATCTCGTCCCGCTTTGCCTGCCAGTCCTCACACCGTCCGCAGATTAGGCAGAATTGGTCTATCGGCATGCCGGCGACGTGGGCCATTGACCATGCTGCGAATTCGGAATCGCCGTGTTCACCGAGGATGTAAGCGTGAACGTTGTGGACATCCACACCACAATGGGAGCTAAGGAGATAGCGGAGACGTGCGCTATCCAGGACTGTGCCAGAGCCCAGCACGTGGCCTATGTGACCACCGATGTTCTCAAGGGCTACGTGCGTCATCACATCCACCGGGTTGCTTACGATAAGCACTACGGCATCCGACTGCTGCTCGACGATATCGGCGACTATGAGGCGCATGATCGCCGCATTCTGCCGCAAGAGATCAATTCGAGTCTCACCGGGTCGCTGAGCTGCCCCTGCCGTGACCACGATCAACTGGGCGTCAGTGTAGTCAGACGGATCGCCCTCGCGAATGGATACTGTAGGAAGAAACGGTTGGCCGTGGGCAAGATCCAGCACCTGTCCTTGTACTAGCGCTTCGTTCTGGTCAATCAGCACAATCGCGTTAGCCAAGCCGCTTTTTGCAAGAGCGTAGGCGAAGGTCGAACCCACAGCTCCCGCACCGACGATAGCCACCTTCCTTTGTTGCACAGGCGCCATAAAATCCTCCTTGCCGAACGAGCCTGTCGAAAAACTAATTTCCTAGACGATTATCTTTACTGCAGAGTGAACTATCTCTAAAACTGATAATTCGCAAAAGAATCATATACTGTATGTATTTTAGCAGGAGAAAATAGGTGTATTAGGCTTAGAGATTCATCTATACGGGTATCTCTTCCATTCTATCTTTATACTGTCGCCACAACATAGCTCTTACCATAGTTGATGAGCTTTTCAATGTTATAAACCAAACAGTAAAGCAGCCATTGAATGTTGACCGTGACACGGCCTCGCAAGGTAAAGCGATCCATCATCTTGCATTTTCGAATGTTACCAAAAAAAGGTTCCACTATCCCAAGACGTTTGCTGTAAATCCGCCGTCCCTCTTCAGTGTCTAAGGTCCCTAAGGGGTCTACTCTGTGATGTGATTGGATTATAGTTGTTTTGGGCAGAAGTCAATCAAAGATTTGACCTATTCCCACAGTTATTATGCGCATTAAATTCTGTAACCTGTAAATGTGTGGGGCGTTATGGCCGATTTAAATCGGAATCAGTGGCCGGAATACGTCAGGATACTCAATCAAATGTTCTCAGGTAGCCTTTTTAAAGAAAAAACACCCTCCAGGTCGGTAATGGGTTTTGGCCGTTTTTCATGTTTTGCTGAAAAATGGTCTTTAAACACCTGATAATGCCTGTTGACAAATGCCTTTGTCCCCATTATCCCACTGTCGCTGAAATACCTGGTTCGATGTCTGAACCTGTCAACTGAACTGATCTCAAAACCCTTCTTTCTTTCCTTGTCAAGTGCGCCAAGCGATCCTTTCTCATATAAATAGCGACGGTAATATCTCAACCGTGCCTTCTTGTTCCTTCTTAACAAAGGAATTTGACCAGCACTCAATTCCCGCTTGCTTCTTGTGCCATAATACAGCTCAAACCGCCTCTTAATCTCTTTATCATTGTATGCATCACCGGTATGAATTCTAACCAGGATATGAAAATGGTTTCCCATAACACAGAATCCCAGGACCTCTGAAAAGTATATGGAACTCAACCGTTTGATAACGCCCATCAGATAATCCTTTGCCACATCCCCCAACACATACCCATCAAGAGCAGTCTTTGACATCACATGATAAACTGCCTGTTCACCTTTAACAACCAACCGTGCGATCCGTGGCATTTTATTTCTCCTCATAAAATAAAATTGCACATCAAATCCAAATCATCCCCCCACCAGCTCCCAGCTCCATCCACGAGCCAAAACTCATTGTCACCTACCCCTACCACACCCAAAATGCCATCCAATAATTTGCCTGTCCCCTTTTTCATTTTTCAGTCCCCTTTTTCATTTTCCATTTTTCCGGTCCCCTTTTTCCGCACTTTTTCCGGTGGTCAGATAAGGCCATACGGGAGTTTAAACGGAGGGTCAAAGAACTGACCGGGAGAAGCTGGTTGGTCTCGATGGAGTACCGGCTCAACAAACTTGCCCAATATCTCCGCGGCTGGATGAACTATTTTGGGATCTCGGAATATTATCGTCCTATCCCAAAAATAGAGCACTGGCTCAGAAGAAGGGTTCGCATCTGCTACTGGAAACAGTGGCGATTTGCAAGGACAAAGGTACGTGAGCTTCGTAAGCTTGACACTTTCCTGAAGGCCGCCATATCAGTAGCCATGAGCCGGCAAGGTCCCTGGCACCTGGCTCGGACATTGGCTACCCAAACCGGTATAACCAATCAATGGCTCAAGAATCAAGGGCTTCTATCTGTCAAAGAACTGTGGGTGAACATTCATTATCCGGCTAAGGCCCGATAGGCTTCGTGAAACGCCCGGTGCGGACCCGCTTGCCGGGGTGTTGTGGGGGCTGGGGGGTGAATCCCCCGGCTACCCGATTGTGCGCTTTTTATTGTTAATCTAGCCAGTTATAACTTTTACCTTGCAATTTGTTCGCACAGATGCTAACTTGTCTTCATGAAAAAAATTATTTTCTATCATCTTGAGAACGGCAAGTGCCCAGTGGAGGCTTACCTTGAAAATCTCTCCAACAAACAAGTTGAAAAAGTCTTCTTTATACTTGATTTGATTGAAAATATTAATATTATCCCCCGTAAATTCTTTAAAAAACTGGAAGCGACTGACGATATTTGGGAAGTTCGTGTCCAGCATGGAAATAACATTTTTCGATTATTCGGCTTTTTCGATGGTAATAATTTGGTTGTTTTGAATCATGCTTTTACAAAGAAAACCCAGAAAACACCTAAAAAAGAGATCAAAATCGCCGAGCAAAGGAAGAAAGACTATTTCTCAAGAAGGAGGTCGGCATGAGCGATTTGCAGAAATATAAAAATAAACGAATGAAGGAGAACCCTGAATTCTGGAAGGATTACGACGAGCGTTTTGAAACCTTTAAGCTTGGTATTCTTTTAAAACAGGCTCGTGTGGAAGCCGGTATGACCCAAGAACAAATTGCCCGTAAGCTCCAAACTACCAAATCTGTTATTTCCAGAATGGAGAATCATGCAACTGATATCCGTTTATCCACTCTTGAGAAGTTTGCAAAAGCTGTTGGCCGCCATATTCATGTAGCGTTAATTTAACTCTTTCCTTCTCTGTCTTTCTTTTTTATTTATACAACCTCCTGTGCTTTCAGGACTTTTCCCATTTCCAGCACAAAGCCCACAATCACCTGGCAGCGGAAGCCCCAGGCTGTAGCTGGTCAGGTGAATTGTGATGTTCGGGATTCATTGTCACATTTCCAATCCTTCAACCACTGATTTATACTTTTCGTGAATCATCTTTCGATCAAACTCCCAGAACTCTTCAAGCATGGCTTGGTCTTCTTCATCAGTAAAGTAGTTTCTGGATGAAGGGAAGAACAACTTGTCTTCTTTCTCGATATGCTTGGGGTAAAACTCGGTAAGGGTTCGGAGTTTTGTGCCAATTTCGCTCAAAGCGATATCATCACCATTCCGATAGCGTGTGTTGGCTTCAACAAGCGCTTTGGTTGTTTTACGGCCAAACACGTGTTCCTCGATCAGTTCTTTCATGATTTGACGGTCTTCTGCGTTCAGCGGCTTATTTTCCAATTCTCGAAAAAGAATATCTTCTTCCTTACCGTGATGAGTCCGATCGGCATATACCCGAATGAAATCAACCGCTATATCCACGAACACAGGATCTACCTTGTGCCTCGATTCAATTTCGGCTAAGACACCTTTGACAATTAAAAGCATCCGTTCAATCAGACGATGCTCTATCATGAGTGGACCTCGTGCTTGCATGTTTTCCTCCTACCTTATTGTACTCCCGAACAGGCTTCTCAGGGGCGGCGCGTCTTTTTGTGCCGTCCACTGGAGCAGCAAGGTGGTACGCCCGGCATGGGCATGAGCTTATGGGGTGTAAGTCCCCTATAGCTGAACTGCTGTTAAGTTATGAACATAACTTAACATAAACTATTAGCTTAAGGCAAGGGCGTTACCGTGAG
>JAXHTA010000278.1:0-5519 GCA_034190285.1 Thermodesulfobacteriota bacterium
CTTTCTCTGAAGTGAGCAAGGTCCTGTTTACGGCAATTGCCTTGTTAGTGCCCAATTGGAGTCCGGCATCTTCGGCCAACCGGCTATTCGGTTTCACTCCAATCGCCACCAGTATCATCTGGCCTTCCAGTTCCCTGTCAGAACAAATAGCCCTTAGATTCAGTCCGGACTTATCTATATGCCGCACTTCATGACCCATATAAAGGTTTACGCCGTTCACCTGGATCTCATCTTTGACCATTGCAGATAATTTTTCATTCATCCAGGGAAGTAGACCCGGCCGCGGCTTGACTGCATCCACCTCTATCCCTCTGGTACGAAAAGACTCGCACATCTCAAGGGCGATATATCCCATCCCGATTATAACTACCCTTCTTACATTACGTTCAATGATAAACCTTTTAATCCTCCTGCCATCTTCCAAGCTTTTCAAGGGCATAACCCCGGGCAGATCAAAACCCGGCATGTTCGGAATTATGGGAGCGGCTCCGGTAGCGATCAGCAGCCTATCGTAAGGTAACTGAAAGCCATGTCCTTTTGCCGTCCTTCCACTGATTATTTTCGCAGTAGGGTCAATCCTTTCAACGCGATACCCCGTTC
The DNA here is from genome assembly GCA_034190285.1 of Thermodesulfobacteriota bacterium. Lineage (GTDB taxonomy): Bacteria > Desulfobacterota > DSM-4660 > Desulfatiglandales > Desulfatiglandaceae > JAXHTA01. The sequence goes on from JAXHTA010000278.1 coordinate 601, forward strand.
TCAGGTCTATGCCCTGCTTGTCCCTGAAGACATGTGGGTGCCTGACCACGAGATCATCCATTTCTCGATCAGGATCCGCTATATTATAGGGCATCCCACAGGCGCTGTAGGAAACGTCCCTGGTTTGTTCCAGGACAGTTACCTCCATCTTGGGCTGCTTCCTTTTTGCACGGCTTGCGGCGCTCATTCCAGCTGCGTCGCCGCCAATAACTGCGAACCTCATGGTCTTACCCTTCTGTGTCGCCGGTTACCCGCCTCTGAAAATATCCGATTATCTTATCAGGGTCCAACGCCTTACACCCTTTATCTGCCTGAAATTTGCTCCTTCGCTCACACAGCGCAACGCTAGTTCGGAATTCACCACCCGTGTGCCTGATATGGCATCCAAACCGTGGTCAAACAGGATTGGGGACAGGGGTGCTGTATCTCCTAATATTATAACGTAAGCACTGGGGTTGCAGAGATCAAGCAGATGCGCCAGGGTATGATTCGTCAAGGCCGTGCCTGTTATGGCTACAACATCCGCCATGGGAATCAGGTTGTCTGCATCGGCTTCACCGAAATCGCCCTCCTTCGGGTTTTTCTCAATGACCCAGAGTTTCTTTGCATACTCGCGAACTTTGGGTATAAATGGGAAGTGTCCCACAATAGCTATTCTCTTGGACTCGCCCTTTTCCTTGATCAGTTCAGCGGCGTTAAGTTCCAGGCAGGAATCTGCATCTACCTCGAGGAGAGAGTTGATGGTTGCCATGCCGATAGCCGCCTCAAGTATGCTTTGGGAATAGACCAGTTGAGCCAGCTCCGATGGCCTTTTGTCCAAGAGGAACCCTGGTTCATTAACCAGCGGTGGATTTTGGCGCAAGGCATCACGGGGAAGGGTCGCTGCAAGTCCGCAGTATCGAGTCAAGACGCCTGTATGGAAGACCCCCTGGCGTATATCTTTTACAGTATCATCGAAGTTCAATATCGAAATCAAGTCATCAAGAATTTTCATTTGCTATCCAGTGAATTTTTTGATTTTTACGGCGCTTACCTTAAATTCCGGAATTTTGGCCAGGGGATCAAAGGCCTCCGCATCGGTTAGTACATTGGTAGGGGTTTCCCCGAAATGAATGGGCAGAAAGACGGTGCCTGATTCTACCGAATCAGTTAATCTTGCTGGTGCCTCTATCTGGCCGCGCCTGGAAGAAAGAACGAGTATATCGCCTTCCTTTACTGCCAGGCTTTCAGCATCTTTGGGATTAATATCCACGTAACCCACCTTCTGTTCAACGTCGAGATGCCGAGAAATTCTTGTCATCGTTCCCGTGTGGAAGTGGGCAAACATACGTCCCGTGGTCAGGAAGTATGGGTACTCCTCGTCGGGCATTTCCGCTGGATCGTGGTAGTCGATGGCAAAGAACTTGCCTTTACCGCGGGCAAATTGTTCCTTGTGCAGATATAAAGTTCCGGGATGTTCCTTACCCGGGCATGGCCACTGAAGGCCGTCCAGGCCTAAACGTTCATAGGTCATGCCGGCATAACTATTTGGTGTCAACGAGGCCATTTCATTAAAAATCTGCTCCGGAGATTCATAGCTCATTTCATATCCCATTGCGGTTGACAGCCTGCAGATAATTTTCCAATCGGCCAATGTGTTTCCGATGGGATCGATTGCTTTGTGGATTCGCATACATCGACGTTCGGTATTTGTGACCGTACCCTCTTTTTCGGCCACCGATGCGGCCGAAAAGACCACATCCGCCACCTGGGCGGTTTCCGAGAGAAAGAGTTCCTGGACAACTAAAAACTCCAGCTCTTTTAGGGCGTGATTCAGGTGATTCCAGTCCGGATCGCTCAGTTTTGGGTTTTCGCCGATTATATACAAACCTTTTAATTTACCCCCCAACATGGCCGGGATCATATCGGTGATGGTCATCCCCGGTTTATCAGAAAGCCCTGTCCCCCATGCTCTGGAAAATTTTTCCAGCACCTTGGGATCAGCAACCGGCTGATAGCCTGTCATTACGTTGGGCAGGCCGCCCATGTCACACGCGCCCTGAACGTTATTCTGACCTCTCAACGGATTGACGCCTCCCGCGCGTACTCCCACGTTACCGCACAGCATGGCCAGGTTGCAGCAGGACTTCACATTGTCCACGCCGGTGATGTGCTGAGTGATACCCATAGCGTACAGTAAACTCGCCGGCGGATGAGTGGCATAAAGCTCCGTCATCTCCTTCAGATCATCGGGACTGACCCCAGTAATGGCCTGGACCCTCTCAGGAGTATAATCACTAACCATGTTTTCAAGGGCATTATAGTCTTCGGTTCGTTGCGCGATGTATTTCGCAGCGTGCCACGCGTTTTGGATAATGATATGCATCATGCCATTTAGCAAGGCCACATCACTACCCAAGCGTTGATTTACCGCCACGTCTGCGAAGCGGGAGAGCTGAATGCTTCTCGGATCCGCGACAATCAGTTTGGTGCCCTTTTCTTTGGCCCTCAGGATGCGCCTTGCAATTAAGGGATGGCACGCCGTTGTATTGGAGCCGATGACAAAAATACAGCCGGCATCCTCGATTTCCGCAATGGAGTTGGTCATGGCGCCACTGCCAAAAGCGGCGGCCAGCCCGGCCACCGTGGAAGAATGTCAGAGACGGGCGCAGTGGTCCACGTTATTGGTGCCTATCACGGCGCGCGCGAATTTCTGGGCCAGATAGTTTTCTTCATTGGTCATTTTGGCCGAGACCAGAACGCCGATACTGTCAGGGCCGTATTTTTCAATGATTTCCCGGAAACGTTCCGCAGTAAGTTGAATGGCCTCATCCCAGTCAGTTTTAATAAATCTGCCAAAGGTTTTGACTAGGGGTTGTTTCAGTCGCATAAAGCTGTTTATATGTTCATGAAGGTTCCAGCCTTTGATACAAAGCTTTCCCTCATTTACCGGATGTGTCTTCATCGGTAATGTGCTGACGATCTTTCCATTGATAACTTCAAAGAGAATTCCACAGCCTGTTCCGCAATATGAACAGACCGACGGCACTAACTTACACTCCATTTCAGACTCCTAATCCCCAATTTTTGCAAGTCAAATCGGTTTAGGTTTCAGTGTTACTGTATCACCCAACATACTGAAAGGGGATTGTTCAACGCTGGTCCCGGTCTCATAGTTGAACAGATCAATAACAATTTGGTTGACCTTCTGGTAGAGTAGCCGGAGCGGGATATCCATTGGGCAGGCAGCCTCGCACAACCCGCAATCGATGCAACGGCCAGCCATGTGCACTGCCCTCACCATATGAAAGACAGGTACGTCCGGCAAAAGCGGCCCGGTTCCGATAAGCTCATTATGTTCCAGACTGCACTCTTTACAGAAACAGACCGGGCATATATTCCGGCAACCATAACATTTGATGCATTTTTGAAATTCGTACATCCACCTGTCGAGACGTTCCGTCTGACCATAGTCCTCCATATCTTCCACACGCTGGTTGTTGTCGACACCCACCTGCTTTTTATAGGCTCCAACGGTCTCAGGTTCCAGATAAGAGCAATCTCCATGTTCCTTCAATCTTGAAGGACAACAATTGACATCCAGGGTGTTCACATTGTCCGGATCTAGTTGATTCCATAGGTACAGGACATTTAGCGCCCGACCGTTGCAGTCACGGGCAAGCATTCCGATTTTTATCCCCGGTTCCAATGCGACCATATGCGTTGCTATTTTTTCTAAAGGGTAGCGTGCCGGACTGAGCACGAGATCTTTTACCTCGTCAGGCCTTTCTCTAGTAAAACAATGGGGCAAGGGATGATGATCAATTTCCTTATACCCCAGAAAAACATCAATAGTCCCGTCTTCAAGCCAGGTTTTGACTTTGCTGTTCATAAACAATCTCCTTTCCCAAGCTCAGCAGCCCCACGGCGGCGGCCTTTCTTTTTTCGGAAAACGCCAAAAGCGGGTTCGGACCAAGTGATTTGATCTTTTCCGTAAAATCTGTAACCACCTGAACGAATTTCTGAGCCTCAGCCGAAGAAATCCATGACAGGCCAAGCCGCCCTTCAAGACCCAAAAGACTCAGCAGCTCCTGCAGGAACGTAATCCTTTTCACAGTCATGTAATTACCATACAGGTAATGGCAGTCGCCAACGTGTCACCCCCCGACCAGAACGCCGTCTGCTCCATCCTGCAGGGCCTTTAGTATGTGATGGGGCGATACAGTCGCCGAGCACATAACACGCACTGGCCTGATATTGGGGGGGTATGACAACCGGCCGACACCGGCCAAGTCTGCTGCCCCATAGGCACACCAGTTACACATAAAAGCAATTATTATGGGTTCAAAGCTATCTTCTGTCACGATATACTCCTTATTATTCAGAAATCGTCAAGTCGCACGGACTGCTGGATTAATCCAGACAGGAGGATTCATCCCTTTCTCCTGGAAGCGACAGGACCGCTTAACGAGGTCCGTAACGATCAAAAATCTTCAGGCCGCCAAGGCCCCTTTGATCTGAGCATATAGCTCTCTATTATTAAATCCCATTAAAACCGGGGCCTCGGAAGGACAGGCTGCCGCGCAGGCGCCGCAACCTTTACACAAGGCCTCGTTTACCTCAGCAATCTGTTTATCCTCGTTGAAAGATATTGCGCCGTAAGGACAGACTTTGATACACGCAAGACACCCGGAACAGAGTTCGGCGTCAATCGAACAAACAATACCGCCTACCTTAATGGAGTCCATGGAAAGGACTGTTAATGCCCTTGATGCAGCAGCCTGTGCTTGAGCGATACTCTCATCAATCGGCTTTGGGTAGTGGGCCATGCCACAAAGGAAGACACCGTCATTAGCAAAATCGACCGGCCGTAGTTTCTGATGGGCCTCCAGGAACCATCCGTCCTCGTCCATTGCAATCTTGAAAAACCTGGCCAGGCC
>JAXHTA010000279.1:0-5510 GCA_034190285.1 Thermodesulfobacteriota bacterium
TGCGCACTCGCGAGATGTACGCATCCTGCCGCTCCACCAAGGCCTTCATACGATCTGATTCAAGCCTTAATTCCTCTACCTCTTCCTTGAGTTGGAAGTAACGGCCCTTTAACCGATCCTTCTCAGAATGCCAGCTGCCGACCGTATCCTGAGTCTTCTTGCGGATACCAACGGCGCTGTCCACGGTCTTTTTGATCCTCTCAGGTTGTTCTGCGGCCCAGGAAGGCGAAAGGACCAAGAACAGAACAAACACTGGAACAACCCTGTTAATCATCATGCATTTCCCCTTTGCAGGATTTTCTTCAGTCTTCGAGAAATTAAGCGAAAACTATTTTCAAACGATTAAGTCTTTGTTAGATGTTTGTTAGGTCTAGGAAAGAGGGGGGCCGGTTTGAGGTCAGTCGACTATATATGTCATCACCTTGAATTCTCCTCCCATTTCAAAGACAGAGCCAAAGACGTTCAATTCTCTCTCTTTTTCGCTCTCGTCACGCACGACCAGCCTGGCGTCCCTATGAAGAGTATAACCCTCATACTCGGTGACGCCTCCCAAAAAACGGACCTTGACCAAGTCATACTTCCGCCCCCGTTGCCGGGCGAGGGTGTTGCTCAGATACATCAGGCTTTTGCGATGGCTGTCGTTCCAGACATACTCCCAGGACATTCCGCATTCCGGCCTGCTTATTGGAAGCTCGGGCCACACGTGCCGTCTAAATTCATCCCGGTTCACGGCTTTTGCCGCAAGGCTCTCAAAATCGCCCAGATACAGGCCTTGGAGGACCTCCCGGGCCAGCCCCGTGACCGACGACGAAGAATTGGACAATATCGGCCCCTGGGAGGCGTCTTCCCAACGGCACCCCGAATGCCCTGAGAGGCAGCAGAAAAATATGGCACCCCAGAGGCAGAGGGCTGGCCCGGCGGGGTAAGAAGGCATTTGGACCCATTTTATTGACGTGCCTCGAAATTTCATCTTTTACTCTCATCAGTGCCCTTTCCCAGGGCACATACGGGGGCTTGAGAAGCCAGCTAACAACTTGAGTGATCACTGAACAGTTACTTCAACAGCATCCCACCACGTGACATCAATGACGCCGTCAGCATTGTCGTCAGCCACGAAGTAGAAGTAGTAAGCCCCTGCCGGAAGCTGGCCGTTAAACACCGTCAGGCCTGACAGGGATGTCAGGGGTATGGTTGTCGTCTGCCAGAAGCCAAGTCTCCAGCCTCCGGGGAAAACGTAGGAGTAGAGGTTCCAGCCCGCTGCCGTGTAAACCCAAGTATAAAGCCACAGATCGGCATTCTGGCCCGCATATGTTCCGGGGTCCAGGCTTATAGTGAGTCCGACGGGGCTCGACGATGACACGGTCATCGGGCCGTCCTGCCCGTTGGCCTTGATATCGATTGAGCCGAAGGCAATAGTAGAAGCCCCGAACGTGGTCCATGCCTGACGGGTCCAGTCGTTATCTGGATCGACTCCGCCAATGAAGTCCACAGATTCAAAGAAACCGTCAATGGGAGGAATCGCTACGCTGACAGCACCACGCACGGCAGGAGAACCCGAGGATGGCCTGAAGTCTGGGCTTGAAAGGTCGTAAGGTGCTCCCAGCATGGGATCTGTCACCTGGACATCTGTCATAATAGTGTTTGCAAACTGCTCAACCGTGAAAGGAGGGGCAGTGTCGTCAGAGCTGTCTGAAAAGTTGGGGTTGTTGTTCCAGAAGATGGAATTATCCACGACCAGACCTCCGGTCTGGGCCTGTTGGTAGGTTGCTTGGTCGTCAATGTCCAGGCCTTCTTCCTTGAATCCAACTACTATTGCATTTCTTATAATGCAGCCGGTGCCTCTTCTTAGGAGCATTCCTTTGTCGCTTTCGTCACCCTCATTCGTGTCAGGGTCTCCGATGAGAGTCATGTTGTAAATGGTAGGAGCCGAGCGGGGTGTCGCATTGTGGTCTTCCTCAAGGTTGTCGGCCTCGATCCCCTGATCAGCATCATCCCCGGACTGTTGTGCAACCCAGAACTGGGCCTTTCCGGTCCAGCCAAAAGTCCAGTCAAAGCTGTCGTCCGCTATACTTGTACAGAGCACGTATTTCGCATTTACCGTGCCACCAAACATCTCTATTCCATCGTCCTTGTTGGCATGGACCTGGATGTGATCGACCATGGTCCCGCTGCCTACACCCTGAAAGGCGATGCCGTTCAATTCGTTGTCAGGACTGAACTCAATCCCCGCATATTCGACTCTGACATAGCGCAATGTGCCGCTATTGTCGCTGGGGTTACTGCCACCGTATTCACCCGTGTCCCCTTCACCTATGGCAACCCCGCCCTGTACGTTCAGGGGTGCGTTACCATTGAGAATCAGGCCGCCCCAATCCCCCCGAGCCGGCGTTATCTGATCGCTTGTAAATACAATCGGGCTCGCAACGGTCCCAACGGCGTTGATTTTGGCCCCTCTATCAATTATAAGGGTTCCTATGCTGGCCTTTTCTCCATATACGGTGGTGCCGGCCAGGATGGTCAATGTGGCCGGCTGCCTGACAAATACGGCGCCCCGAAGCAGGACCTCGTTATCCGCCGCCCCCCATGTAGTGTTTACGGTAATATCTCCAGATATCACCTGAAGCGCCTGTGCGTTCGTGCTTACGCCCATGAAAAGCAAGCCTACCATCAAACCTATACAAGTTCTTAGTTTCATCGTTTGCCTCCTTAGCTTTCAGATTTATAATTTTGTGCTCTTGCCCTTCTCCGAAAAAAGTTGGTCAAATGTTCTACTGCCGTGTTAGGGTTTGGTGAGGAACGGGCTAATTTCTCATTAAGGTCCTCGAGCAGGTATAACTTGCCCCAACCCTGAGCCGTCAAGGAGTCCGGATGCCTTCCTTATTCCATATGGCCCTCCAACGGATTTCTATGCTTCCCCCAAAAAAAAAGGCAGTCGAGAATGGATATCTCAACTGCCTTGTCAGGGTTGCCTTAAAGGGAAACCGAAAGATCTAACTCCGCTGTTTTCTTTGTCAGTCTCTTGACCTAATTAAGGCCAGTGCCTTTTCCACCACCTGATCAACCGTAATGCCGAATTTCTCATAAAGGACCTTATATGGGGCAGAGGCGCCAAAATGATCAATACCGATTATGTCGCCCGTGTACCCCGCATAGCGGCACCACCCCTGCGCAATACCGGCCTCGATGACAATTCTGGCCTTTATCTCGGAAGGAAAGACGTGAAGACGGTATTCCTCAGGTTGGCTGTCGAATAATTCCCAGGACGGCATGCTCACAACGCGCACTGCCACACCCTTTTCCTCGAGCCTATGGGCCGCATCAATAGCAATATGCACCTCAGAACCGGTGGCTATCAGGATCAGATCCGGTTCTTCATTTCGGGCTTCCCGGAGGATATATGCGCCCATGGACAATCCCGTTGCAGGGGAACAAATAGTGCGATCCAGGACCGGCACGCCCTGTCGTGTCAGGGATAAGGCAACCGGGCCTTCGATTGATTCCATAGCGATTCGCCAGGCCTCGACGGTTTCATTGGCATCACACGGCCGGATTACGGTGAGGTTCGGGATGGCCCTTAGACAAGCCAGATGCTCCACCGGCTGATGGGTTGGCCCGTCTTCGCCCAGGGCAATGCTGTCGTGTGTGAAGACATAGATCACCTTCAACCCCATCAGTGCCGCCAGGCGAATGGAAGGGCGCATGTAATCCGAGAAGACCAGAAAAGTGCCTCCGTAAGGAATCACGCCGCCGTGGAGGGCAATACCATTCATAATGGAACCCATGCAGTGCTCCCGGACGCCAAAGCGCAGGTTACGTCCCTCATAGGCATCTGCCTGAATAGACGCGTCCCCATTGATCAGCGTCTTGTTTGAAGGAGCAAGGTCTGCTGACCCCCCCAGCAGGTTTGGGACGTGTTGAGCGATGGCATTCAGGACGGTCCCGGACGTAGCCCTTGTTGCCACACCTTTTGCATCGGCAGGGAAAAAGGGGATATCTTCATCCCAGTGTTCAGGCAGATCACCGCTCATCCACCTGTTCCATTCCATGGCAAGTCCGGGAAAGGCCTCCCTGTAAGAGCTAAGACCTTCCAACCATCGGCCTTCCTGGTCCTTGCCTTTTTCAATTGCCTTACGGAAGTTGTGCAGTGCCTCATCAGGTATGAAGAATTTTGGCTCAAGGGGCCACTTGAGCTTCTCTTTGGTTAAGCTGATCTCCTCAGGGCCTAGTGGCTCGCCGTGGGCGTTCGGGGTGTCCTGTTTGTTAGGGCTCCCAAAGCCGATATGTGTGCGCACCGCAATCAGTGAGGGCCGGCCGGTCTCCTTTTGAGCCGCAGTAATGGCGTTTTCTATGGCGTTCAGATCATTTCCGTCATCCACCTCTTGCACATGCCAGCCGTAGGCCTCAAAACGAGAAATCCGGTCTTCGCTGAAGGTGAGGTCTGTGCTGCCTTCAATGGAAATACGGTTGTCATCATACAAATAAATGAGCCTGCCCAGTCCGAGGTGCCCCGCCAGGGAGGCAGCCTCGTGGGAGACGCCCTCCATGAGGTCTCCGTCGCTTACAATCCCGTATGTGTAGTGGTCAGCAATCAGATGACCCGAATGATTAAAGTGGGCTGCCAGGAAGCGCTCGGCAATGGCCATTCCCACACCGTTGGCAAAACCCTGACCCAAGGGGCCCGTGGTTGTTTCAACGCCTGGAGTGAGGGGATATTCCGGATGACCCGGCGTCTTGCTCTGCCACTGGCGAAAATTCTTAAGGTCCTCAAGAGACAAATCATACCCTGTCAAATGAAGAAGGCTATACAGAAGCATAGAGCCATGGCCCGCGGACAAGACAAAACGGTCCCTGTCGGCCCACTTCGGATTTAGCGGATTATGACGCAAAAAGCGGGTCCACAAGACATAGGCCATGGCCGCCGCACCCATGGGCATTCCTGGGTGCCCTGACTTGGCCTTTTCTATGCAATCCGCCGAAAGCATCCTAATAGTATTCACACATAGCTCATCCAATCTTGTCATTTTCTGTCTCAAGCTCCTTTCAAAGAGAATTGTCTCCAATTACAGGCAATCTGTTTTTTTAACAGCTTTCTGCTGTACTATCAACAAACAAAACACCCAAGGTCTTTCCTCTTGACCCCTGTTTTATATCTAATATAACCTGATCGCAGCATCCCGAACCTTTAAAACAAATGCAAGCTGGTTGCAGACCAGTGGAAGTTTCTTTTGGAGAAGACGCATAACATTTGTTCGAAAGACAAAAGGTCATAGTATTATGAATTCGTTGCTTCTCTTTTCAATTATGATTGCAGGGTATTTGACGGCCTATCATACCTACGGGAAGTTTTTGGCACGACGGATCTTCAGGATAAACCCTAAGGCAGTCTGCCCTAGCACGGCACTCCGGGATGATCACGATTTTGTGCCCACCAGCAGGCACATCCTTTTTGGCCATCATTTCAAGTCTATTGCCGGCTTAGGTCCCATTGTAGGGCCGGCGATTGCAGTTAT
>JAXHTA010000028.1:0-15759 GCA_034190285.1 Thermodesulfobacteriota bacterium
TGGTTCGTCCGGCACTGCCTGCGGGTGGCCGATCCCTTCGTCGACGTGCGGCTGGCCGCCGAATCGCGCTTCGCCCGCAGCTGCCTGGCCGGGTACGCCCAGATGTTCTGTCTGAGCGCCATCCCGGGATTGCCGAACAATATGATTTTTCGGCTTCCGGGGCTACAATGAGGTTGAAGCTGCATGGCATATTTCAGACGGGATACTATAGTTGAAGTCGCTCTGTCACCGCTTATAATACTCCACCTGCTGCCATCCGACAAAGCCAATTCCACAGAAGGCCTTGAGCTGTTTGGAGTCTGGTCATTCACATTCTTCAACCTGAAGGGTAGCCTCCGCCCGCACACCCTGCATCCGGCGTTGGTCCTGCATTACAGGCGGCCTGAGCTCCGTCGCCCATCTTGCAGACTGCGCGGGCCGCGGCCCCCAACTGGCACTTGGAGACCGCGCCGCTGCCGTTCTCACAGCCGCCACCGCTGGCACCACTCCCGTTGCCGCATCCTCCAGCGCCGGCTCCTGTTGAAAGCTTCCCGAGCGGAATGATAGCTGGAGCTTCGTACCTGGGTTTATCTTTTTTGTTTTCAGCCATTTATCACCTCAAATATGCCGGTTATCGTTGCGCGACCATTGACGTCACATCAGGCGTGTGTTCGGAAACAGGGCCTCTGTGTGCGCTGATTCGCAAAACCAGAATGGGGCCCAGAGCCTACCCGTTCGATAGAAGTTCTGGGCAATACAAGACCCCAGGCATTGATATTTCATCAGACACCTGGCACAGATTCCCTCCAGATTATCAGGCAGTCCCCTACGCAGTGTAGTAAGAGTACTGTCTTTTTCCCAAATGTCTTTTAAGCGGTCCTTTCCTATTTTCCCAAATACCAGCTCTGGGACGTGATTCCCTATACCGCACAGGGCATAATGTCCGGAGGCTATAACACCAAGTATACCGAGAATATTGCAGCTGTTATTGACATCACCGGCCCCGATGCGGCTCAATGGTCGAAAGGCCATCGGATAATCGAATATAAGACGCAGTGTGGTGTTGGGTGCCAGTTCCTGATCGACGTGCCGGCCAAGCCGGACTAAGTCTGCGATGTTCAGTGTGTCTCCGGCCTGTTGAAGCATTTTGCCCCGTGCTATTGGCTGCACAATATTGAATTTTACAGACGAGGCACCTAAATCCTCAGCCATCCGGACCAGGGCATCGACCTGATCAGCGTTGTGGCGCATGATAGACATGATAATCTGAGGCCGAGTTTCGCAGGCCACAAGGTTTTGCACCGCCTGTTTCGCCAGCTTGAACGACCCAGTAACACCCCTCACCCAATCGTGTGTCGCGGCATCAGCTCCATCAATGCTTACACAAACGAATCGGTTGGGTGATTTTTTGATCTCTGCCGCAACCCGAGGCGTACAATTGATCCCGTTGGTCTCGATATTCAAGGACAAACCCTCGCGGCGTACGATCTTAAGCAAGTCAAAGAACCGCGCATGAATAAGCGGTTCTCCGCCGGTCAGCCTGACACTGCTTAGACCAAGAGGTATTGCCTCCAGGATAGTCTCTTCAAAGAGTTCAACAGGCAATTTTGGATATTGTTCTCCGCTTTCTTCATACCGCGGAGCCTGCCAACAGTGGCGACAGGCAAGATTGCATCCTTCGGTCAGATAAAAATATATCTGATTTAAGGGGTATTCGTATTTCCCATATTTTTGAGTCGTTTTTTGCGGCAATCTGAGTACTCAACCCACTCCCGAAAGAAAAAACAGCAACTGCATCGAGAAAATGCCTGAAACAGGTATCAGGGCCATGTGATTCACTTGGCCAATCATGGACCCATTTCCTCAAACGCATAGGCAACGAAACCGTCTTCGTACAAATCCTTCACAAATGATCTGATATTCTCAAGAGCGGTATCCGGGACATCTCTGAACGAATCGCTTATTTTCGCTACGATCTCTTCGAGGCTGTACTTTCCGTTCATTAGCTTCCAGACTGCGACACCAACTGGATTTATACCCACTGCGCTAGAGGAATCGGGATTAAACAGGACGGCCCAATCATCAAACTCCTCTCGAAGGATCACCAGGGGATTGGCAATAGGCTTTTCGCTTTGTGACATGCTGATCCATCTCCAGAGTCGACCCTGACGTTGCATAAATCTTCGGCCCGAAAACGCCACGCTCACTCTCTCAGGCAATCATGAAAAGTTATGCCATTTTAAGGATTTCACCGTATGTTTTGCGCCTTTTACCTCTGAAAACGCCCTGAAGTCCCTTGCTGACCTTATCTGAGGCGTTTTGAAATCAAATCTTAGGCAACATTAGGGCCGATTGTTGGTAACACTCTACGGTATTCAGTTTATAGCATCCTTAACGCATTGGTTTCCGAATGAATTTCCGAAAAGTCAGCAATATATTTCTCTCCAGGCTCCATCTGGGTTAACTTTCTCTTTCCCGACTTTTTGCCAACTTCCCATTTCAGCTAATAAGTCATTAAATACTCTCAAGTTTCCCCAAACGTCAAGGAGAAAACAGGGCCTTTTGATGACAAGTGCTTCAAATCAGCCATAGACCAGTAATTTTTTGGCCTTTGCGCTCCACAACCCAAATTTTCTCCAAATACGGTGGGCCCCATTTATCCGCCCCAAAAACTCTTGGACCTAATTGCACAATCTATCCGTATTCGGCGAGTATAGAATACGATTAATTAGTGCCCGAACGGAAACCGTCTCTTTTGCACATATCTTTGTCAGACTTAAATTCTAATCCTCGAGATACTCAATGTATTCATGCGGTTAAAATCTTCGTCTTCCTTGATCTGAACAAAACATCCTAGTTTTCGTTCAGACACTAATTAGAATCTTGACCGACGGAATCATTTCTTTTTCTTTCTTGAACCTTATATAAAGCCCCTATGCCGGAAACCGCATATCCAGTGGTCCTTTCCACCTTGACACCCGAGCGTTACAAGGCTATGCTTCTCAGTACAATAAGAGAATATTTCTATCACCTGCTTATCGCCCGCACACTCCCCCTCAGGGGGAAGTGGTTGTTGAGTTCCTCTGGTATTGCTTTTGCCGCTGCTTTAGATTGGCCTCTTTGATAGTCTCCCTCGGTGTTTTTTATCCCCATTTAGTTTATTTGTGAATACGAGATCCTGCGCGGGCGCGGCAAAGGAAATTCAAAAGTCGATAGGAGGCATGATGGAAAAGAAGACATATGGATGGAAGGGTTGGAAAATGCCCATCTTTCATTTGAACGACCCCGATTATTGCGAATTCGGATGCCCCGTCTGCAGGAGTGCGAGAAAGGGAAACCCTCTTGCCGTATTGCTCCAGACCCTTGAATCTGTATTGACTTTCGGCGGGTGTTGGTGGGGAAGGGCCAGAAAGAGAAAATACGGCGTCAAACCCAGCGAACCTCTGCCGCCCGGGCAAGAATCCTGATTTCTTTCCCATCGAGGATTTAGGGATCTCAAGTCAGACATAATGTGGGGAACTCTAACCTCTATGGGCCAAAGGAAACTGGACCGGGACAAAAGGGAAAACACTTCGAGGAATATCAGCGTCTCAAAAAAACCAGTGTGTATTTTCCTACCCAAAGTCAATCTGGGCCTCCGTTTGAAGACACGCAGGGCCTTGCCTCATTTCAGGAAGCCACGGTGTTGCCGCAGAATCCATCCGGGTCCGGCTTCAAAGGAGCGCCAATGCCTGAACCTCCGGCTTTCCGCCCGGCCTAAAGAATGCTTACAAAGCGGGTTGCGCTGGGATAAAGTGGTCGAAACCTGCCGCTTCGAGCTGCTCTTTCGTGCCGTCCGGCCTTACAATTTCAATCCTCTTCTCTTCTATTATTTTTCCCACGCAATAAATGGGGCAGGGGACCGCCTTTTCAAACATCCTTTGAAATAAGTCGGCATTTTTGCGGGGAACGGTTATGAGAAGTCTGTAGTCTTCCCCTCCTGAAACGGCCAGGTTATAAGGGTCGAAGCTGTTTTCTTCGGCCAAGGCCTTGAGTTCGTCAGAAATGGGTAAGGCTTCATGGATAAGGCTTGCTCCCAAATCACCGGCCTCACAGACGTGCCACAAATCAGCAACGAGACCATCACTCAGGTCTATCATGGCGGAGGCCAACCGTGAACGGGCAATCATGCGGCCGGCTTTCAGAAAAGGCACTGGCCGGGTATGTGCTTCTATTAGTGGAGATGCAATATGTTTAGGAGCGGAGACATCTTTGTTTATAAGCTTCAGTCCTGCTGCCGAGTCACCGAGGGTTCCAGTGACATAGACGCCATCGTCCAAAGCAGCTCCGGAGCGATACAATACCTCTTCTTGGGGCGCATCGCCGATAACGGTCATATTTATCATAAGCTTGTCTGGTGAGGCGGAGGTATCTCCACCCAGGATATTTACGCCGTAACTTCTGCATGCCTCTTTTATTCCACGGTAGATGGCGTGAATTGTTGCAGCGTTTGTACCTCTCGGGACGGCAAGAGATACAAAGAGATGCAGCGCGCGCCCACCCATTGCAGCAATATCGCTCATATTGACGGCTACCGCTTTTCCACCAATTTGTTCAGGTGGGACCTTTCCCAAGACAAAGTGGATGTCTTCGATGAGCATGTCTGTGGTAATCAGTAAAACCTTGTCTTCGTACGGCCCTATTACCGCACAGTCATCGCCAATACCCTTGATCAGCTTTTTATGACAGAAATGGCAACCATTCCGGATAGATCGTATGAAGCCGAACTCTCCAATATCTTCCATTTTCAGATCTTTGTCTTCCATGCTGTCATTCCTGGACGGACCGTGCCGCAAGCGTAGCAATTATCGCTCTCAATTCAATATGTTATAAATATAAGAATAGCAGACATCCATCTCTCGCGCAAGAGGCTTGTGTTATCCTTTATAGCTATTATTTGACTGTCGAACCACTAGACCGATTTATCAATCCTTTGAGCAGGTGAACAGTTTATCAACGCCTTTTTTCATGATACTATGTCCATATGGAAAACGATATAATTAACCTTATAAAGAATAGAGGGCCATTGACAGGATCGGAGATAGTGGAGGCCATCGGTGGGGATAGCCTGATCACGTGGCGGACATGCAGGCTTTGCGAAGGTCTGACAACCCGAAGAGTAGGAACACGCTATCTGAGGCTGGACCGATGGGTGGAAGGTTTCGGTCGCCTCTCTCCTTCCATTTTAAGGGAATTCTTGACTTTTTCGGTGGTTGGAGTCCCCGAGGATCCCGATTCACTGGAACGAAAGGCACGGAAATTGAGTTCCCATATTGAGGATGTAAGCCGGGCCAAGGTGGAACTGCTGTATCGGGTTGTTTCCGGACTGGCTAGCTGGCTTGAAATGGAATGGCCCCTTATGCATCACTTGTGTTTTGTTGTCGCAGGGGATATTGTCTACAATATGGCCCATGATGTACCCAGGCCGGAGAGGAGCAGTGGGAAACTGGTCATTGGTTCGGATATGGATCTGGTTGTCATAGTGGACGACAGGTTACCGGAAGATTCGATGAAAAGGTTGGATGATGCCATTTATCTGGAAAAACAAAGGCTTCTTATGACTCCCCACCTCAAGGAGGAGATCGATTATGTTGTGAAAAGACTGGATCGAGTCAGGAAACAGGTTTTGTTCGATAGCTTCAGGCATATGGTAGCGTGCAAGATTCTTCAAGAGGGAACGTTGCTTTCAGGTAGCGAACACCTTTTTCGTATCGTGAAGACCATGTTGAGGGAGAGCGGAGCTACGGAGAAGTTGAATCACCTCGAAAGAAGGGCTAGGGTATTCCGTAAAGACGCAGAGGAATACCTGCTTAGCGAAGACCCTGAAATGATCAGAGAGGAGAGCTTGTGCCTTTTTTACCCGACAGAGGAATCGGAGGAGTTTGAATGAGCGCCAAATGATTTTCCAATCACTGTTGCCCATTCATTGTAAAGCTCGGAAGTGTTTTCAGGACATTGTTAGTGATTTCATTTACAAGCCCCTGCATCCAGGCGGTTCCCACAAGCGACTCGGTTTCAGTCAGGCCTTTGATGACCGGCAAATAGTCTCTTCCTTTTCTGCCGATGGCCCTATCAAGAATATCCGAAAACGCCTCCTTTTGAGATATTTCGCCTTGCAGGTCCAGGCTTTCACTGAAAACCCTCTCTATTTCAGCCCACTTCTCAAAGAGTTCCCGTTTTCTGTGAATAGTCTCTTGCCGCACCCGGCTCGAGGCGATCTTTTTGTAGACCTCAATGGATTTAGGCATTCGGTTTGCCACTTCACTCAACCTCTTTATCCTTTCGGCAACAGCCATATCCAGTTTGTTCACAGCCCCTTCCAACAGGGCACTATCCATGGGGCCGTCTTTCATAATCCTGGATCGGACACACAGATACCACGTGCGGAGCGCCATGAGGTTGGAAATATAAATGGTATTGAGAGTAACAATCCTCTTAATGTTGCTATACAGTCCTGGATGAAAAGGCATGGTCCTTGAAAAAGACTGGTTCCCAAGAAGGATCGAATTTTCACCCAAGATATCCTTTCGAACGATAGTTCCTGCAGCTACTACCGTCCCGTAGCCGATTCTCACGGGGCCTACAATACCCCCATGACCACCCAGGAATATGGGTCCCTGGTCGATCATGACTCCCTTTGCGACGTCTCCGATCAATGAAGCAGTGGCCTTATCCTGATTTGGTGTATAGTTGAAGTGGACATAGGAGCTTCCCACCTCACTGTGATTTCTGTCATCGGTGCCTCCTGCCATCAGGCAATCGCACAGATTTATGAGACTTCCAAGGGTCACAAATGGAAACAAGATGGTCTGCTTCAAGCCGACCGTATGGGCTACCCTGGTGCGTTCCTCAAGAAGGCAGCCCTCCCTGATCTGTGCGCCTGACCCCACGCTCGCCCCCTCGAGTAAGCATGATTCGGAGAAAAATCCTCCTTTTAGCTTGACGTTTTTTCCAAGCTGGCAATTATGCACAGTCGCCGCTGCTTCGTAACCAAGTTCCACACCAGGCATGATCAGGGTCTTTTCACCATAGATTTTGCAGCCGGCATGGATGATCACTCCTTTTCCGGAAACCCTTTGCGGGTCAACGTCAGGTCCGATTTCCACACTTTCAGGGCAGAGAATACGGACCCCCTTTTCCAATAACCGTTTCAGATTGCTTTTTCTGTCACCGTTCTCCAATGCTCTGCCTTGCTGTCTGGTGAATCAGACAAAATAGTTCATCGGATCGTGCCCATCCAGAAATGCCCTTTTTCCTCGGCATCCAAGCTGCGCTAGTCCCACCAAACTTTTGTGGAGGGTTCCCGGTTTCGAACTTTCTTTGTGACTCTGCAAAGAATGATCCCACATTATATGAAAGCAATGATATATTCAAGCACGACAGCATGCCGCCGTCCTATTTTCAGGATATCCCTCTAAAATTGTCTCTTACCCGGTCCATTTTTCTTGACCTGTTCGAGCGAACTAGTTAGTGTCCATCCAGAAATGCGGGCTCTTGTTCAAGATCAAGGCGTGCAAGAAATGCACCGCAGGCAGGTGTTCATTATTCCGAGGATCATTTTTTTTGAGAGTATCGCAGAGATTGGCAAGAAAGGCAGTTTTTGTTCGGATCCCAAATAAGTCCGTCTTTTCAATAAAGCGCCTACAGCCCAAGTAATCCGATGGCAGGATTACCTAACGGCTTTAGCATTACGAGTACTCAAGCCTTAAGAGAAACGACCTGTCAGAGTTTTTCGTGGAAGTCAATCTTATTGAAAAATTTAGATTTATCTGGCGGGCATGGCGTTACCTAAAAAGGCTGGATCCATACGGGATTGACTTTTTATTAAAAAACCTTTCAAAGGGCGATACCGCACTGGATATCGGAGCACACAAAGGTGCTTATTCCTACTGGATGCACAAAGCTGTCGGGAATGCGGGGAAGGTCTTTTCCTTCGAGCCCCAGCCTCCTCTGTGTGATTATTTAAAGAAACTGGCAAGGCAACTGCGTTTATCATCATTAGTAGTGGAATGCATAGGGATATCCTCCAGTGATGGTGTTTCTGAACTAACTGTCCCCTCCAAGAGACGTGGAGAGCCTTCTCCAGGGGCAACCCTCGAACAGGATGGCGAGTTTGAGGACCATTATTCTTTGAACGTGAATGTTAAGACCCTGGATTCCTATTTCGAAAACCGGGATTCTCGTCCCATTCGACTAATAAAATGTGATGTGGAGGGCCACGAATTAGAGGTCTTCAGGGGTGGTGAACGAATCTTAAAGAAAGACATGCCTATTCTTCTTTTTGAATGTGAACAGAGGCACCACAAAGTAGACTCAGTATGGAACATTTTTGATTACTTGATGGCCCTGGGTTACCAGGGGTATTTTTTTCTTAATGGGGATTTGCGGCCAATAAGGGAGTTTGATGTGGGGCAATTGCAGGACATTGAAGGTTCAACATATATCGCCAATTTCATATTTCAGAAATAGACATCACACGGATGAAAGAGCTGAAAATTGCATTTTGTCTGTTCAAATATTTCCCATATGGTGGATTGCAGAAAAATCTACTTCAGATAGCTGAGGTATGTGTAAAGCATGGGCATCAGGTGGATGTGTACTCCTGTTTCTGGACGGGGGATATCCCAGAGGATTTGCGGGTTTCGATACTTCCCGTTCGTGGCTTCAGCAATCACAGACGTCTCAAATCGTTTGCCAGGAGGCTCGGCAAGGTTTTTTCTTCCAGTCATTATGATTGCGTGGTGGGTTTCAATAAGCTTCCCGGATTAGATGTATATTATGCAGGGGAGTCCTGTCTGGCCGCCAAGGCACATGAGAGAAGCATATGGTATCGTTTGACGGGACGTTGTCGGACCTTCCTGCGTTTTGAGAAAGCTGTTTTCGGCAAGGAGTCAAAGACGCAGATTTTGCTGATCTCCGAACAAGAAAAAGCCCTTTATACACTTTATTATGGTACGCCGGAAAGACGGTTCCATTTCTTACCTCCGGGGCTTGGCAAGGATCTTTTGGCATCACAAGACTCAACCCAAAAACGTGCTGAATTATGTTATGAGTTTTCTATAGGACTGGATCAAAACATTATTCTAATGGTTGGCTCTGGTTTCAAGACCAAGGGTGTTGATCGTGCAATTCGAGCCATAGCCTCGTTGCCTTCCGAAGTTGTTGGAGGAACGATCCTTCTGGTCGTGGGTGAAGACAAGACCAGGCCATTCCGGCGATTAGCCAAACGATTGGGAGTTGAGGGGCAAATGCGTTTTGCTGGAGGTCGTGGAGACGTAGACCGCTTTTACCGGGCGGCAGATCTATTAATACATCCCGCGTACCGAGAAAATACGGGGACGGCATTGATTGAGGCTATGGCGGCTGGTCTGCCGGTTCTGGCCACTGATGTGTGTGGCTACGGTTTTCATATAGAACGAGCCGGTGCCGGAAAACTAGTGCCTTCACCATTCAGGCAGGAAACACTGGACCAGATGTTGGCCGGCATGTTAGTCAGCGAGAAAAAAAACCAGTGGCAATCCAACGGAAAAGAATATGTTGCCAATATGGATGTCTTCAGCCGGCCGGAAAAGGCCGCGGGTATTATTGAGCAGGTGGCGACATGGTAGTATTACCTAAGACGTGGTTGGATCGCTGGCGCGGGAAGGATATCTTCAAAGAATTGTTTGCCCTGGAAGGAATGGTCTACAAGAAGAAGAGAAATCGTAAGACCTTGCGCTTCGCTCTTCAGGGCAAACAGTACTTTGCCAAGCTCCATCAAGGCGTCGGCTGGAAAGAAGTGATAAAGAATCTTCTGCGTTTGCGTCGGCCGGTAACGGATGCACAGAATGAATCCCAGGCCATTCAGCATCTTGAGCAATTGGGAATTAAAACCGCTCGTTTGGTGGGGTATGGTAAGAGAGGCTGGAACCCCGCTCGGCTTCAGTCCTTTGTGATTACAGAAGAATTGGCTAACACTGAAAGCCTTGAAAATTTCTGCAGTGACTGGCCGACATCACCACCCAGCCATTCCCTTAAACGGGCATTAATCACTGAAGTGGCGAAGATCGCTCGTAGGCTTCATGGGCACGGGATTAACCACAGGGATTTTTACGTTTGCCATTTTTTGCTCGATATTTCGTCGGGACGGGAGAATATTGATCCCCGTTGTTTGACCCTTTACCTGATTGATTTGCATCGAATGCAGATACGCAATCGTATCCCCCAGCGATGGAGAGTAAAAGACATTGCTGCCCTGTATTTTTCGAGTATGGAAATAGGCCTGACTCAGCGTGATCTATTGAGATTTGTCCGAGTATATAGAAACAAACCCTTGAAAGTGTCGCTTGAAGAGGACAAAATCCTGTGGAGCCGGGTGAGCAGGCGTGGACTTGCACTTCACCGCAGGTTTAGGAAAAGAAAGTAAACGGTTCCAGAGAAGCCGGGGAATTTGACGCGGAGTAGAGGAATAGCCTTGTTCAGGATAGGTTTTGGATATGATGCGCATCGCCTGGTTGAGGGTATCCCATTGATTCTTGGGGGCGTTGAGATCCCCAACATCTTTGGGCTGGAAGGGCATTCGGATGCAGATGTCCTAACGCATGCCGTTATCGATGCTATGATAGGCGCCATGGGAATGGGTGATATCGGTCAGCATTTTCCCGATTCCGACCCTGCATATAGAGGAATGTCCAGCCTTTCCATGCTTGAAAAGGTGGTGGAAAGAGCAAAGCAGGATGGATTACGGCTGAATAATCTGGATGCTACCATAGTAGCAGAATCTCCTAAGCTGTCACCATACCTGCGTGCGATGGAATCGAACATCGCCGAAGTACTTGAGACATCTGAAAGGCAAATCAATGTAAAGGCAACAACCACCGAAGGCATGGGATTTTGTGGCCGAGGGGAGGGAATAGGGGCTTTTGCCGTGGTTAGTCTAATAAACATCTTGTAGGGTGAAAGAAATCCACTTGTGTCAACGGTCTTTTAAAACTGAGCCACTTTCCCCGGTATTTTGATCTCCTGCCATTGCTTCATGAGCGGTTTTTCCCATAAGTCTGTGGCTGTTTCCCCGGATGTTAATAACCGTACAGTGATGTAATAAATGATCCAGGATTGCCGTGACGGCCGGCTTCATAATCTTTTCTGAGCTTGTTTATCAGGTCCTCCATGGTCGTAAAATAGATGGTGATGCCTGCTTGGCAGGCCTTTAAAGCCAGAGAGACGGCCAGATGGGTTTTGCCTACCCCCGGCGGCCCCAGAAAGACGATGTTGCCCTTTTGGCGGATAAAAGTCAGATCAAGAAGAGGGGCATAACTTTTTGACGGTCCAGCTTCGGCTGAAACGTAAAATCAAATTCGTCAATGCTCTTTATAAAAGGCAAACCAGATATCTTCAAAGCGGTCTCTATCCGGCGCTGCTTTTTTTGGGCCACTTCCTCTTCCAAAAGGTCATCCAGAAAACTCAGATAACTTTTCCCCTGATCTTCTGCCGTATTCATAACACCCTGCAAGATCTCCCTGATCCGGGACAACCGAAGCCGGCTCAGGTTGGACTCGATCCTCTCAAAAACTAACGTATCGGTCATCTTTATATCTCCCCTGCCGCCTGGTCGTAGATCGCAATGGGACGAATCTCCACATCCATGTATTAGGGCGGTTTGAGAGGACTTATGGTATGCCTGGCACGACCTTTGGGCCGTCTTGCATGGTTGTTACTTGCGCCGGTTCATTTCATGGTCCTTTTTCAATGCCTCATAGAATCGTTTATCCTGAACCAGATGCCCCTTTCCTTCGGGGATTTCATAGGCGACAACCAGAGAGTCATCCGAGAAGATTGTCATGGCTTTGTCCTTTACTCGAAGAAGGATTTTCTTCCCGGCAATCTTCCCGATGTAAACATTCCTCATCCGGTCATATAGAAGCTGTTCCGGCACCCCGCCGAAATACTCAAAGGCCCGGATATGACAATCTAAGAATGTGGGCAGATCACATCGTTCTATCAGCTCCCCGTAGATCTTCCGAGAATACCCAAGGACCATGGAAAACAGGTAGCGCTTCTTTATACTGCCGTCGGCTTGCTCGACCTGCAACTCTCCAAAGTCCACCTGACCTTGGTAGAACAGAAATTTCTCTGTGAATAACAAAATCGGCTGTCTTTTTCCTTTTCTGAGAACCAGGGCGTGTGCCCGAAGAGGATTGCTTCCTTTTTTTCGCGATCATTTTCTAATTCGCCGGGCCGAATTTTCGGTTTAGGCTTGTGGCCCTTGAGACGTGCAATTTCATCTTTTAGGTGCTGGATTAGCTCTGCTTGTCGTTTGATTGTGACAGATTGTTAATCCAAATTTCCAGCAGGGTTGAAACAAGAGTACTCTTTTGGTTTTCGGGAATCTTGGAATAATCAATTGGTAATCTCATGCATTGTGCGCATAGCACACATGGTGACTAATGTCTAGCACTTTTTCACCTCCTACCCGAACTTTTTGAGATGTTACATAGAAACAGTCGCCAATGATAATGAGAATATAACTATGCCATAAGACTTTGATATATTGAGATAAAATTGAGGCAGAAGAATTGGCACTATTAAGAAGCACCCGCCTGTTCCCCAGCGTGAATAGCCATCCATCCCGCGGGGCACAGATTGAAACATTCCCTGCAATAGACACAGTCATTCGCCAGTTCCGGAAGGATTGCTATCTCACGGTCGATACCGCGTCCCTTGAAATAGGCCGCGTTTAGCTTTTTGACCTCCTTGCAGTACCTCACACAAAGCCCGCACAGGACACATTCCGTCTGTTCAGAAGAAAACCGTGACTTTGTGATGTCATACTCTTTGGCCAGTCCCTGGACAGAAGGCCAAAGCAGTTCTATAATGGTCTTGCGAATCTTGCTGATTATCTTTGAATCCGTCCTCACGACCAGGTTTTCTTCAACAGGGTAGACACAGGATGCCACAAGCCTGGTGCGGTCATTCTTGGAAATTTCCACCATGCACAATCGGCAGGCGCCAAATGGTTCTATTCCCTCGGCATGGCACAGTGTTGGAATGTACATTCCGTTTGCAAGGGCCGTTTGAAGAATTGTCATCCCCTCTTCGGCCTGAATCTCCTTTCCGTCAATATTGAGATTTACCATTTCGGCTTTCTCCTTCCTATCCTTCATACTTATTTATGAGGCATTATACGCTATTCCCGGTGAAGACTTTACCACAGCACTGAATTTGTCGGGACACAGAGAAAAACAATTTCCGCACTTTATACAATCCTCCTGGTGGATTACGAAAATACCCTCCTCGTCCTTAGAAACGGCATGTGCGGGACAATTCTTCTCGCA
Source organism: Thermodesulfobacteriota bacterium (assembly GCA_034190285.1). Taxonomy (GTDB): domain Bacteria; phylum Desulfobacterota; class DSM-4660; order Desulfatiglandales; family Desulfatiglandaceae; genus JAXHTA01. The sequence goes on from JAXHTA010000028.1 coordinate 13,332, forward strand.
TAACCCGCACGCCTTACATTTTTCAGGATCAATTTCATAGGTAATTAGGTTTTTGCATATACAGGCCGGGCAACGCTTCTCTTTGATATGGGCCTCATATTCATCACGAAAATACTTGATGGTGCTCAAAACCGGGTTGGGAGCGGTCTGCCCGAGGGCGCACAGAGATGCATATTGAAGCACCTCGGCGAGGTCCTCAAGTTTTTCTATATCAACGTCATTGCCTCTCCCGGCGGTTATATTGTCCAATATGATAAGCATCTGCCGAAGGCCTTCCCTGCAAGGGACGCACTTGCCGCAGGACTCGTGGGCGAGAAAGTCCACATAATAGCGGGCCGTTTCCACCATGCAAGTCTCCTCATTCATGACAATCATGCCACCGGAACCCATCATGGACCCCATCCTGGTCAACTCATCAAAGTCCACCCGCAAATCGAGCATTTCTTCAGGGAGAACACCCCCTGACGGACCGCCTGTCTGAACGGCCTTGAACTTTTTACCTTTCGGGATACCTCCTCCTATCTTAAAGACCATATCCCTCAAAGTGATCCCCATGGGAACCTCGACGAGGCCGGTATTGTTGACGTGACCAACAAGGGAGAATATCTTGGTTCCTTTGCTGGTCTCGGTCCCCATGCCGTGAAACCACTCCACCCCATTGTTGATGATAAAAGGCACATTCGCCCACGTTTCCACATTGTTCAGGCATGATGGCCTATCCCATACACCTTTGAAAGAGGTATGCACATATTTCGGTCTTGGTTCACCCACACGGCCTTCGACTGCCGTCATAAGAGCGCTGGATTCGCCGGAAACAAAGGCCCCTGCCCCGCGATATACGGAGACCTCGAAATCAAAACCAGAGCCCATAATGTCTTTCCCCAGTAGCCCATACTCCTTTGCCTGCCTGATGGCCGTACTGACGTTTTCAACGGCAAGGGGATATTCCTCTCTGGCATAGACATAGCCTTGATTAGCACCAATGGCGTAAGCTCCAATGATAAGCCCTTCCAGGACGCTGTGTGGATTGCCTTCCAGCAGACTCCTATCCATATAGGCCCCGGGGTCTCCCTCATCAGCATTTACAAGGACGTACTTATTTTCTCCCTGTGCGTTTCGGGTGGACTCCCATTTTAGCCCCGCCGGAAATCCTCCTCCGCCACGGCCCCTCAAATTGGCCTTTTTAATTAACCTGATGACCTCCTCGGGGGTAATCTCTGATAAGACTTTGGCAAGGGCGGAATACCCACCGACCGCCAGGTAGTCACCTATGCGGGTCGGATCGATTTTAGCGTTGTTGGCCAGAAGAACGCGGGTCTGGTATTTGTAAAAAGGGATGTCGTCCATGAAAGAGACCGGTTCGCCCGTCTCCAGGTCCTTGTAAAGCAATCGTTCGACGATCTTATCTTCCATAATGGTCTTTTCGACGACCTCAGGCACGTCATCCACTTTTATCTGGAGGTAGCACAGCCCTTTGGGAGAAATGAGGGTCACCGGCCCCCTTTCACAGAAACCATGACAACCCGTGGAGCGTATGTCCACTTTTTCACTAAGGCCTTTCTTTTCCAGTTCCTCTGCAAAGGCCTGTGTCACTTCTTTGGATCGGCAGGCAAGGCATCCCGACCCCGAGCAAATCGTGATACAGGGCCGGTCGGAAGCCCTCTCGGTCAGCACTTCTTCTCTCAATTTGAAAAAATCCCTGGTACTATTCAGAGTTCTCATCGTCTTGCTCCTGTAATTCCGTCAATATTTTCTTCAGCTTCGGAGGAGTAGGGTTGCTGTAATAGTCTTCATCAATTTTGAGGACTGGGGCCAGCGCGCAGCATCCCATGCAATGTACCGTTTTAAATGTAAACTGTAGTGTCGGATCGGATTCGCCAGGCCTGATCCCCAGAATTGAAGACGTCCTGGCAAGCAAATCCGTGGCCCCGCGCACGTGACATGCGGTCCCCGTGCATCCTTGAATGATGTGCTTTCCGCGCGGGTCAAGGCTGAATGCCTCGTAGAAATTGGCAATGGTGAGGATTTCAGATAGAGGGATATTCAGTCGTCTTGAAACCCACACTAGGAGGTAATGAGGAAGCCAGTTGACCTGTTTTTGGATATCCAAGAGGATCTGCTGCAAGGCACTCTTCTTGTAGTCATATCTTTCAATAATATTGTCCAGTTCTCTTATGTTATGAACAATCTCCCTAACGGCCTTTTCTTTCTTTTCGATCTGTCCAAGGCTTTCAGCATGATATTGTGCCTCAGATTCCATATACCTGAGCTCATTGAAAAAATTTCGCTCCTCCGGCTCAAATTCATAATACTCCCCCAGTGCTTCCAGGCCCTTTAAAAGGATATTCTGTCTATCGGCAAGGGAAGCCTTCCTCGCCACCTCCCCGTGTATCGAGGCCTGACCTATCTCTGAGTTTTTCAATGCCGC
>JAXHTA010000280.1:0-5476 GCA_034190285.1 Thermodesulfobacteriota bacterium
GTCACCTGGCAGCGTTTGTGGAGAGCCTCGGCACTAAGTTTTTCCCAGTTCTTAGCGGTGCCCCGGGACCAATATTGACTGGGAAATGCCCCTATTTCATTGACGATTCTGACCATCCCCGCAGTCCCCATTGCCTTATAGCCCTGTGCCGTGGGGTTGTCCCGGGCCTCACGGGGTAACTGCTTTGAAAGGGACCTGACGCCTTCGCTGTCGTGAAAGGTCCTTTTACGGTCGCCCATGAAGAGGATGGCCTTTATTCCCTTGGATCCCATAATGGCACCGGTGCCGGTGCGACCGGCCGACCGCCAGTGATCGTTTTCCACAACAGAAAATCGCACCCTGTTTTCGCCTGCAGGTCCAATAACAACAGCCCCTATTTTCCATCCTTTGTCCGTATTACCGAATCTCATCCTTACGCTATCTTCTGTCTTATACGTGTCCAGCCCCCGGAGATTTTCTGCGTCGCGAAATGAGACCCTGTCGGGTGAAATTATTAGGATATGTAACCTGTCGCACTTCCCTTTTATCAATATGGCATCGTAGCCTGCGGAATCAACGGCCTCCGGTACTCGGCCTCCGGCGTAGGATTCGGCGTAAAGACCAGTCTGAGGAGATTTTGTGAAAAGACCGTATCGGCAGGATCCCCAGACGGCACTTCCTGTAACAGGGCCAGTGGCGAAGATAAGGCAATTCTCCGCATCAAAGGGATCCACCCGGGGAGGATTGAACCTGAGCAACAAGTGGGAGGCAAGGCCTTTTCCACCAAGATGTTTCTCACACAAGGAATCCGGGATGTCCCTCGTTTCAAAACTCCGGCTGGTGAGATCGATCATGAGTATGCGATTGTGAAATCCTTTCATGGGCCTCCTTGGCCAATATGCATCTTGTCCTTACCCGAAGCACAATGTCTGAGCTTTGAGTAATGGCAAATAAAGGCTCCAACCACGTCTGAGACTCTGGAAATCTCCCTGATTCTTGTTAACACGCGCGTATCCACTCTTGAATGGACAAGGAAAGCAATCAGACGACTTGATTTAATGTCATGGTAAGACTATTATAATACACCTAATTTATAACACTGTAACACTTTATCTCTCTGAAATAACCGGGGCCCAAACGAGAAATGTATTTTTTGCCAATCTCTTTATCGGATCAGAACCGTGACCCTCGAAATATCTGGTATTTGTTTGCCGTAAAGATCTTGGTCTTCGTTGCACCTGATGATGAATCACGTTTTTCGTTCAGACACCGACTGCCAGTTGGTTGACAGGGCACCATTTCGTTCAAAAACAGCTAAAGTGTTACAAAACATTCAACTTTTCCACACAGGGAGGTTTAACGATGCAGATACTGGTTCTCTATCACTCAAAAGGCGGCAATACCAAGAAGCTTGCTGTGGCCGTTGGCAAAGGCGTCGAGGCGGTCGAAGGGGTGCACCCTGTCTTGAAAAGGACCGATGAAGTCACCAAAGATGACTTCTTGGCCTCAGACGGCGTCATAGCCGGCTCACCGGTTTATTTCGGCACAATGGCGGCCGAACTGAAAAAGGTCTTTGATGACTTTGTTGGAGTGCGAAAAAAAATGGAGGGCAAGGTTGGTGCGGCCTTTTCTACTTCCGGGGATAGTACAGGTGGAAAGGAAACCACCATGTTATCCATTCTTCAGGCTATGCTGATATACGGCATGATTACCGTCGGGGACCCCATGTCCGCGACGGGGCATTATGGCGTGGCCTGTGTAGGAGCTCCGGACGGCAAGAGTGAAGAAAATGGTGCGAAACTCGGACAACGGGTTGCAGAGATAGCAAAAAAACTGTCTAAGCCATAAATCAAGGGATATGTTGAGGAGCAATTCCATCTTTAGCTGTTTTCGAGATTCGATAACGTTCAACAGCAATTTTGCCCCCTATGGAGTCGGCTATGAGGAGGAGGGGTATGGAAAAAAAAGCTGATCGAAGGTTTTACCTCAAACATTTTAAGGCAATTAGTCACGCAATTTCTACCTATGAAGATTTAAACAAATTGATGAAGCACCTTGCGGAAGGGACCGGCCGAACATTCAAAGCCAAAGGCTGTTGTATCATGCTTTTCGATGAGATTGAACGCCGTTTGATTCACATGGCCAGTTATGGGGTCAGCGAGGTGTATCTGGACAAAGGGCCTTTATTTATAAATGATGAAGATTCTGCTTTCTCCACCGGCCAACCTGTGTTTATTGAGGATATGCGAAACGACCCTCGAGTTCAATACCCTGAGGCCGCATCAGAGGAAGGAATCGTTTCTATGTTGTCGATTCCGATAAAATGTCGCAAAGCAATCGTCGGCATTCTGAGAATATATTACGGCGAGCCTTGGATGTTACATGAAGAAGATATTGACTCCTTGTGCGTCTTGACCGGACTATTGGGATTGGTCATAGATAACAGCGGACTCAGGAATTTTCAATTGAAGGTGATGGATGCGTTAGATAGCCTGCCGCCTCGAATGTTGGAGGGGTAACAGATATTGGAAGGACGCATCATCACTGATACCACTGATTTTTTTTCAATAGACCATGGTGATACCATTCAAATCGGAGAGAAGTCCTACAGGGTGACCGGTCATGAAAGGGAACTCCGCTTTGGCATGGAAGAACCGAAGTTCTGGGTCAAAAAGGCCGTTGATATTGATACTGGAGAAAAAAAGATCATCAAGTTGTCTTTTCTTGAAACCTTTGAGACTCACTTCGGAAATGCCAAGGTCACATGCTTCAGGAACCCTGAAAAGGAGGCAAAAGTTCTAGAACTCGTTGATGGACATCCCTATTTCATGCAGGGCGAAGCCTTCAAGGATAAGAAAGGCAATATCATCAGAATATTAGACATAGTGCACGGCAGGAACTTTCTTCAGTATATGCACTATCTTGATGTAGATTATAATGTCTTTTTCAGCAAGCTTCTGCCGGACATATTGAAAAAGATCGTGAAGGCCTTTGAAGCTATCCGGTTTCTTCATCATCGAGAATTCAGACACGGCGATATCCGAAACGACCATCTTATCGTAGAAAAGGATACCGGCAATTATGTGTGGATCGACTTTGATTACGACTATCAGACCAGGGAGAATCCTTTCGGTCTGGATGTATTCGGTATGGGAAACATCCTGATTAACGCAGTTGGCAAAGGCTTCCATACGATAGAAGTGATAAGGAATGACCCTGTGACATACGGTAACGTGCAACGCGACCTTAATCGGGAAGATTTCTCCATTTTAGACCGCGTCCGCTTCATCAATCTCCGGAAATTATTTCCGGAAATCCCCAAGCCACTAAATGATATTCTCATGCATTTTTCAATAGGCTCCAATGTCTACTACGAATCCGCAGAAGAAATAATTGAGGATTTGAACAGGTGCCTATACACCGTTTATTAATGGAGGAGGATAGTGCAAAATTCCATTCTTGTCTCGTTTAACGATTCTGTGAGTTCTCGGGCAGCCCTTAATTTCCTAGGCCGACTCGCACTTTGTCGGGAAGATTGTAGGATTACCCTGCTTCATATTTTTATAAGATCCTCGGCCAGCGAAGAATTGATGGGTAAGAAATTCACGGAACAGGAACCTGCAAGACTAATGACTGTATTGGAAGAGGCGAAGAAAAAACTTGTGGAATTCGGCTTTAATTCCAAAAATGTTGAAATAGAGATGGCGATGGGACCGCATGCCACGGTTTCGGAGGGGATCATTGACCACTGCAGAAGACAGCGCTATGATGTTGTGGTAATCGGTCGAAAAAGGATGTCAAGGGCTGAAGAGTTTGTTCTTGGTGATGTCAGCGTCAAGCTACTTAGGGTCCTCGAAGGCGTCCCCATTCTAGTAGTTAAAACTGATTAGCCCGATCCAATAAGTTAGTGGAGCCTAAAGCCTGCTTTTGATTGTCGTGGAAATTGCAACACTTTAACCCTTTGAAGCAAATATCAGCTGGTTACGGAACCGGGAGGGGCTTTGCTGGAAAGGCCGCATAAACATCCTCATATTATCAAACGTCAGGTTGGCCACGAGACCCAGCGCAGGACAGCCCCATAAGACAGCCGCCCCAAGTCCGGGCTCTGCTCTACCTAAGCCGAACAGCTGTTTATGGCCTAGGGGGCGTTCCACGAGCTATGAAGAATTTGAGATGCGGCTTTGCCAGAAGAGACCCCCTCGGGTCAAAGAGCCTTATATTCAAAAGGCTAAATTCTTACTAAAAATTCAACAGCAGCCAAAGGTGGCCTTGAACCCACCATATGGAGGTTCGTTGAAAACTGCCCACAGGTTGTGCAAATGCTGGGCGTTGTGCAAAGCAAGGGGAAAAACCTTGACAACTATTATTTGTGAGAGATATTGCTCTGGTAAGACGCTAAGGGGTAGCTTTGATTCCACTTGTGATTCTTTTTTTGCCTGGCAGGAGGAACTGTAATTACACGCATGCTGACTGGTAAGATCAAGACCCCGTTATGTGAAACTCTTGGCATCCAATACCCGATTATTCAGGCCGGAATGGGGCCGCTTGACACAACTGACCTTGCAGCAGCAGTCTCCAGTGCAGGCGGCCTGGGAGTAGTGAGTGTACCTTACAGCGCAGGAATTGAAGGAGGGCCAAGGACCATAATAGAATATCTCCACAAGGTCAAAAGGAATACGGACAAGAACTTTGCCATAAATACACCAATAGGCTCAGAAAAGGCATTGTCCAGAAAGGCCCTGGATGCCTTTGATTCCATCATAGATGCCGCAGTCAAGGAGAAACAGAATGACCCCGACCTCAGAGAGAGGCTCGTCTTGTACATAACTTCGGGTGGGAATCCGAAAAGGCATCACCAGAAGATCAAAGATGCAGGTTTTATTCATTTTCATGTCGTAGGATCCGCTAGGCATGCCAGGGCAATGGAGGGCCTGGGCCTGGATGGAGTTATCGCATCAGGTTACGAGATGGGAGGCCACACACATCTGGCTGACAGAAGTATTCATACATTTGTGTTAGTTCCTTCTGTTGCACAGGCAGTGAATATACAGGTTGTTGCCTCCGGCGGCATCTGCGATGCGGCAACATTCGTCGCTGCGCTGGCCATGGGGGCCGTTGGGGTCCAGATGGGGACTCGTTTTATAACTACCAAGGAATGTGAATTCCATGACAACTACAAGGAATGCGTTAGAGATGCGGATGAATACAGGGACATGGTGGTCCCCTGCTTTATCGGACCGGCAAGAGTGCTGAAAAGCCAGGGTGCGTACGATTCTGTAAAGACTCAAGCAAAGGCGGACAGAGGGGATTTGAGCCAGGAAGAAAAACAGAAGGCAATGGTTGCTGCCTGGACCGTGGCCCAAGATAAAGGTGACCCCAGGGGGTTGATGGCGGCAGGGCAGGTTTCCAGTAGGATAAGAGATATTTCCAATGTGAAGGAAGTTATTGACTCCATCATTCGAGGTTCGGCAGAGATCATAAAAGAGTTGCAGCTTAA
>JAXHTA010000281.1:0-5456 GCA_034190285.1 Thermodesulfobacteriota bacterium
GATGAGCTGATCATCGGACAAGAAATGAGAGAGGCTCAGGGTCATTCAAACCTTGATATAGACCTTACGGGACCTTGGTCCGTCAAACTCGCAAAAAAAGATCTTCTGCCAGGTCCCCAGGACAAGGCGACCTTTTTCAACTATTATCGTGACCGAATTACCCACGATTGACGCCTTGATGTGGCTGTCTGAATTCCCTTCCGTGTGACGATAAGCGGCACCGTGAGGAACCATCTCATTGAGTTTTTCAATAATATCCCGGCAAACGGCCGGGTCAGCGCCCTCATTGACGGTTATCCCCGCAGTAGTGTGTGGGATATAGGCAATACAAATCCCATCTGTGATGGCTGTCTTTGAGATTTCCTTCTGCACCGATGGCGTAATGTCCACCATCTCGATCCTCGAATTAGTTGTTACCGATATGGTAATGGGCATGGCCACCTCCTGACCTGAAAGCAGCAAACCGACGTCAGGGAAGGCAAAACAGGAAACCTATTTTGCTCCGCAACTCCACGTTTCAGGGAAGTACGATACGAGGGGAAGAAACGTCCAATGGTGTTTCTTCTTCTGCAACCCTTTTATCACTTAATTCCATGTGAAGGGCAATGCTGCGCTCCAGGAGAAACTCAATTACCGGGTTCATCCTGATAATGCTGTCCTCTTCATCCAAGCACGAAGCAGCAGCCAGACACAGCGAGGATAAGTCTGATTCTTCCTGTTGCAGAAAGAAGTAGGCCATTTCCTTAAGTCTGTGCGCCAATAAGGCTCGCTTCGGGCCTGGGAAGAGTTGTTCCACGCACTTCTGTTTAACCTGCTTGGCCCGGTCTGATTTCTGGCCCGGTGTGAGAACGATCGGGCTGGCTTCTGCCTTCAGGATATCTTCTATTAAGGGCCTTAGGCCCTCAGCCTCAACCAGCCATGATTTCATCAATTCATGTTGAAAAAGCCTTTCGAGCTGAGAATTCGTTATTGTTACCTCAACCAGCGACTTCCCGGGCATGAAGTCATAGATGATCGGCCGGCTAAGAAGGGAGGCGTTTTCAAGCAACCATGGCCTGAATTTGAGGTAATCGGAGGGAGGTGAATCCGAATGGAGTTCCAGATGGCGCTTGTACGCGTCTTCAAGGATAGTAGCGCCATGGGATAGGGAGGTTTCCACCAGAGGTCCGGCATTTGCAGTGATGTGATCCTTTAATTCCTTTGTTCGCTTTTTGCTAAAGGTGCCGAACAGAAACTCGTAAATCCCCTCCTCGTCAGACACGAAGCCCACTCCCGTGTCCAAACCCCTCACACTCCTGGAAAATGTTATTAGGACCGCGCGGGACCCCTTTGCATTTACTGGTCCAAGATATGTGGCAGGTTTTTCCCTTTGAGGAGGTCTTAAGATAGCGGGTGGGGGATTCTTCTCATTTAAGAAGCCCTCAAGGGCGGCTCCCCTTTTCTTCAGCTTGAACAACGCCCTCCTGACCGCCTTACGGACATTCTTATCCTCGAAACCTTCATGAATGGCCGACAGCAAAGGCATAGAGGGATCATCGTCCAGGCAAAGCTGCTCCACAAGGCCCTGGGCACAACGTGAGTCTGGAATTCTGGCAAAGATCTCAGCAGGATCGCTATTTCTGGAACTGCGGATTAGACTGGCTACAAGCTCTTCTTCCTTTGGGAGGAGGCAAAGGGCAGGTGATTTCTCCCTCTTGGATTTTTTCTTGTGCCTCATGATCAGGTTGCCTCTTTTTTCTCAATGGCCACATGGTCGGAGAAGCCAGCCTCCTTCAGGTAGACATTGATGGTTTCACCCGGTTCCGTATCCCAGACGCCACCGATATAATTGGCCATTATGGGCAATTCCCTGTCGCCGTCTCCCCTGTCCACAAGGATGGCCAGTTCAATTTTTCTTGGCCGGCCGTAATCCATAAGGGCATCCATTGCCGCTCTTACGGTTCTTCCCGTAAAAAGGACATCATCTATCAGGATGACCGTCTTGTCGTCAACGGAGAATGGCAATTCCGTTTTGCCAACAACGGGAGCAGGGGCTATCCTAGTCCAATCATCCCGGTATAAGGTGATATCAAGGACGCCCATGGGAGGGGTGGGCACATCCATTGGGACGATGGCCTCCCGAAGGCGTGAGGCCAGAAATGCTCCGCCGGTCCTGATACCCACCAGGACAACATCTTCCATTGAGGCATTGTTTTCTACAAGCTGTCGCGCTATCTTCTGAATGCTGTCAGAGATATCTTGCTCTTGTTGGATAATCCTCTTCGTCATGGCAACAGAATCCAAAAATTTTTATGTCTAACTCATCATGCAAGATATGTCAAATAAAAAACCTTAGGCGTCTTCTCCATCCGAAAGTCCAGGTCCGTCTTCCAATCTCATTGCAGGACGGAGTTGCCGCAGGACTCATCTCAGGACAGCTAAGGCCAATACAAAAAGACTTAGACCTTTGTTTTTTCAAAGATTTAGGTCATGTTAGAAAACTACGTTATCGACTTGAAATTGGGCAGAAGATTGTGTAGAGTCTATCATATTAAACAAGGATTTGTATGATCATTCAGTAGCTCCTCGAAGAAAGTCAGGGGATATCCTGCTGTTCAGGGGGTTGGCTGGGTCAATTTTTTTAAAAGACCTCATACTATTGGTTCATCTCGGAACTCCCCGAATTTCTTGAGAGCTTGCATGCGGAAAATGAATTCATCGTCACAGATGTCTGGGTTTAAGGAACTGAGTGAAACGCTGGGCTATACCGTCAAGCCAACTGATTTGTTCCTCCGGGCGTTTAGGCATTCTTCCTATGTGAATGAACAGGCAGACTCAAATCTGGAAGACAACGAGCGCCTGGAGTTCTTGGGGGATGCCGTGCTCGATCTGGCAATCAGTCACCTTCTCATGAGGCTTTTTCAGGATGCCGATGAAGGGGCACTGTCAAAGTATAGGGCCATGGTGGTAAACGAGGCGCAACTTAGCCAGGTTGCGCTGAAGTTGAGGCTGGGTGACTATCTGATAATGGGCAAAGGAGAAGAACAGAGCCGCGGGAGAGAAAAGGCTTCCATTCTCGCAGATGCAATTGAAGCCCTTCTCGGGGCCATCTACCTTGATGCCGGATTCGACAGAACCATGGAAATCATTCGCAGGTTGTTTGAACCTATCCTGAGAAAGGTTCATATCCAGGAGATGGCCCTTGATTTCAAGAGCCTTCTCCAGGAATACACACAACAGACTTTCAAGGTCCTACCGAAATACCAGCTAGTCAATGAGAGTGGCCCGGCCCATGACAAGACTTTTAAGGTCGTTCTGACTCTGAATGAAAAAACCTTGGCTGAGGGTGAGGGCAAGACTAAGAAGGCCGCTGAACAAATGGCAGCCAGGGAGGCTTTTGCTTGTCTGAAAAGAAACCAAGCCCCATAATTATACCCATCTTTATCCCAAATCAGGGGTGTCAGCACCGGTGTGTCTTTTGCGAACAGGAAAGAATCACGTCACAGCCCGGGCAACCGGTAAATGGAAAGCAGGTAGAGAAGGTCCTCAACAATGCTATCAATTCAGGGGGTCTCGATTCACGGCAAAAGCCGGATGTTGCCTTTTACGGGGGCACTTTCACCAAGCTTCCTTTCGGCCTGATGAAGGAACTCCTCGAAGCGGTGGTCCCGTTCATAATACAGGGCATTTTCCGATCCATCAGGGTTTCAACGCGGCCGGATGCACTTGATGAAAGGCGCCTTGAGGCGCTGAAGGAATACGGGGTATTGACTGTGGAGCTGGGAGCCCAGTCCATGGACAACCGCGTGCTGACCCTCTCGAAGCGTGGCCATACTGCCGGTGATACAGTTGGAGCAGTTCACACCCTGAAAGAACTTGGCTTCAGGGTCGGAATTCAGCTCATGCCCGGGCTGCCCGGTGATTCTGAAGAGAAATTTCGTGCAACTATCTCACAGGTAATAGATCTACGCCCGGATATGGTGAGGCTTTACCCGGCCCTGGTCATCCGTGGAACCGAACTGGCCCGTTGGTATGGGAAATCCAGGTTCCAACCTCTGGGGCTTGAACAGGCCGTTGAAATCTGCATGGAAAGTTGTATGCGATTGGAGGCCGAAGGCATTCCCGTCATACGCATTGGACTCATGAGCTCTCCAACCTTACAAGAAAAGGGGCAGATTTTAGCTGGCCCTTGGCATCCTGCCTTTGGATTTCTGGTTCGATCAAGTATTCATCAAGAGAAGATCGAACGGCATCTGCCCAGGCCTGGAATAGCCTCTCAAATAAGGATATTGGCCCCAAAAAGGGAGGTCCCGCTTGTAAGGGGTTATAAGAATATAGGCATTCGTTTACTTGAAGGCAAAACCGGCGCAATAGTCACGGGTGTGATACCTGATGACTCGATTCCCGCGGGTGAGATTGCAGTTGAGGTGACGCCCTAGCTATTTGAAACAAATGTGCGCGGGCTAAGGACCAGTGGGGTCTCTTTTGGCAAGGCCGCATCACAAATTCTTCATAACTCGTGGCACGCCCCCCGGGCTGTAAACAAGGTCCTGGCTTGGTCAGAACAGGAAAATGGCCTTGGGAAGGCTATCTTGTAGGGCTGTCCTGCGCTGGTTTCGTGGCCATATCCCTTTGAATAAAGCGAGGATAGTATATGCGGCTTTGCCAGAAGAGATCCCCACGCGTCAGAGCGCCTTATCTTAAAAAGGCTATATTCTTAAAGGACAATACGACATAGATGGAACCAATCAAGAGGAAGTTGGACTTCCTATCCGGCTTCATAGCTATCACAGGCCCTCCAAACGTGGGAAAATCCACTCTTTTAAACCGTATCCTTGGAACCAAACTGGCCATTGTATCGCCTAAATCCCAGACAACACGAAACCGCATCATAGGGATTTACCATGGGGACGGGTTTCAGATGGTATTTATGGACACTCCAGGTATCCATAAGACCAGGACGGCCCTTCACAGGAGTATGGTAGAATCCGCACTTGCGGCATTTCACGAAGTCGATATCTTGCTCCTGATGATAGAAATGACTCACCCAAATAGTATCGAAGTGTCGTCCATTATACACAAGATAAAGGTGACTGGAAAGCCTTGCCTCCTCGTTATCAACAAGATCGATTTAGGTTCAAAAGAACACCTATTACCGATTATTGACAATTACAGTAGAATATACCCTTTTGATGCGATTATTCCCGTTTCTGCCCTCAAGGGGCACGGGTTGGACACCCTTCTAGCCCAGTTGAAGTCGAGTTTGCGCCCTGGCCCTCAGTTTTTCCCCACGGACATGAAGACTGACCAGTCAGAGGCTTTCATGGTTGCCGAGATAATTCGGGAGAAGATATATGCCAGTTTAAAGAAGGAATTACCATATTCATCCGCTGTTACTGTGGACAAAATGGAGGAGATTCCGAAAAAAGACCTTCTTTCCATTTCGGCCCGCATCCATGTGGAGGCGGATTCTCAGA
>JAXHTA010000282.1:0-5451 GCA_034190285.1 Thermodesulfobacteriota bacterium
CAGGACGCGATCATGATCCGTTGGAACTTATTCGGATTCTTCCAGTTCTTCAACTGCATGGACCGTAACCGGCTCCTGGTCCAACGGTCGAGATCCCAAAATAGCCCACCCATACCTGGAGATAGTTGCTAAGGTCTTGAATGATTTGGTACATGGATATGGGATTGTTTCTCCGGTTCAGTTCTCGGACTTCATCCTTAAACTTGACGTGTGCTTTATTGCTGACTAGAATCCTTCCCCGAAGGATTTGGAACCCTAGAAAAGGGATGTGTTTAACGGATCTTCCAATTTTGAAATGGGGGTGTCGGATTGACTCCAGTGGCTACAAGATATAGTGTTTTGTCAGGGAAGACTATACTGGGTCGCTGGCGGAATTCGAGGAGCGGTTCGTGATCGAGGCTGCTTGATTGGAATACCTGGCCAGACTATGTTGGACGGATAGGTTTGTGTGCCCACAGTGTGGAGCAAATGCAGCGTAGCGGACAAGCCGAGGGACAGAAGGGAAAGCTCTGGTTGTCATCGGCGTTAAGGATAAAGCGCTGAAGGGAATCACGGATTCGTCCCCATCATATAGCGGATGCTTCTGCAGAGAGCCTTGGGGGCTTTGTGCAAGCAATGATCGACCAGGGAAGCGTGGTGAGGACAGATGATTGGTTGGTATATAACAGGCTACCGACTTTGGGGTATAAACGGGAAGTACTTTCCTCTATGGCACTCAAGCTTCCTCATCTCCTTGCCTCTCTGCCCAAGCGGTGGCTTTTTGGCACATACCGAGGTGAAGTGAGGCCAATACCCCCAACAGGCGCTAATGGTTGACCCTGTGCTGGAGAACGAACTCAAAGCCGAAATCCCCTCGGAAGAAAATCTACGACCTTGGACTGTAACACAACAATATATGGGTGTCACTGGAGCCAACCCGATACCCCAGATACTCTATAAAGGCCATCGAAAAGCTTCCTTAAACATAACAAAATAGTAACTTTCGAGCAGCTTCAGGCAGCATTCGGCAATCCGGCTCGTTGTAACATTTTTCGTAAACTGGCGGAGTAGGAGTATCTGAGCAGCTATTCCAATCGAGGCAACTACTAAACTCTGAGCTTTAGCCCGGTTTAACATTATAGGACTGTGAACTTCAGATCTGTTCATATGAGTCGTGTATACAGTGGAGCCCTCATTATACAATAGCGCATCATAACATCGCCAATCATGACGCATATTGCCCGTAAGAGCAAAATACTTCCGTTCACATTATTGATATCACTATTCCAGATCAGAATGGTAATTATTAGCGGAACTACTATCCCAATAGTTACTACCAATAAATAAAACTTCATAGAAAGATCGCCATTTATAATCCTTTTTATGGAGGAAGCCGCGGTCTCGGATGAATGTACTCCATCCCACCACAAGAACAGTACCAACACACCTATAAAGCACAATAAGGACCACCGAACCCATTTCTCTGCCATCCCCATGTCTAGACCAAGCCAAGCCAGCAAAACTTCAACCACCTGACTGCCGACCCAAATCCCTGAAATCAGAGACAGAGGTATCATTAACGGCGAATTCCACATGGGAGCAGCCTTTACAACCCCCATGGTCAAGAAACCATGGGTAATTAACAAAACACATACAATACCCATAGTTGCCTTCAGAATAGGTTCATATCCATCCCATGCTAGTCCCGAAATCATGGCAGGCAGAATCTGAATTAACCCTATCACTGCAAAGATACAAATCACCAATAGGCCTCGTGACAATTCAGAACTCATGAGTCCATTAAATATCCGCCAACCCCTGGCCGGCTTTCCAAGATACAAAACATGAAAAATGCCGCCTAACACTAGTGCTGTAAGCCAACCAACCATCCATCCAGCTCTAAAGTTCATGAAAAGGGATACAAAATAGCTGCCCGCACCGATTTCAGTGAAAAAAAACGCCAGCCACAAAAATATGCCCTTTCCTTCAATCCATGAACCTTGCGCGGTATCCTCAACCATCCATTTAAAGCTGAATCGACCTGTGTCCATAATCTCTCCTCCTAATGCAATCGGTGAAACCATCAACCCTCTACTCTTCGGCCTTATACACCTTTAGCGCCACGGAGGTCTCAATAGTTCCAGTAACTGAATCATAATATCTAAAATGATCTGGCAGAAGTTTGCAGAAGTTGCTCCCTTTGCCCCTAGCAATCGGCCTGCCCTTCGCCCATAATCCAGCCTGCCCGGCTATGCCGAGAGTCCTGGGATGTTGACCTTGCATATGTTTTATTACACCATTTTCTTTCGCTCCATACTTGTTCTCCAGACATACTATATCACCTTCCTTTAATCCCCTCTTTAGAGCAACGTCCTCGTTCATGGTTACTGTATAAGTATATGGACACAAGATACTTACTTCATCAATTAAAGGATTCTGAGTAGTTGTGTTATTGGTATGCAGTATATCACGATAGGAAAACCCTATCATGTCATATTCATCGTCCAGATCCGCATAAGTTGCAGGAAAAAACCAGGCAGGTAGCGGACTATACTGATCCCAGTCCAGCTCAAGCCCAACTTCTTTTCCTATCTTTTCTACCTCTTCCCTTGATCCTAATAGAAATTCCGCATAAACAGGCACCCTCGTGTCCATCTCCCACCGCCAGTATACATCTTCATGCGGCTTATGCCATGTGGCATACCCCTGTTCCTTAACCTTTTCCGCATCATCCCCATAAACCCACCTGAGCACCCTATCGCCAATCTCTGCCCAGCTCAACTTTTCATCAGCCCTTATCTTGAGATCATCATCCTCTATCCTGAAATATTGGGCTATTATCTCATTGAAGTTACCTCTACAGCCAATCCTCTCCGCTAAATCTATAAATATATCCATGTAGTACCTGCTCTCACCAACCGGTTTGGCTACAGCCTTTTGCATATGACACCACCAGTCTTCATAAGAAGGTGACTGGCTAAAAAAATACGAGTCTATTTCAGATGCCCAATTATCCCTCTCCAAAAAACTCACATCAGGAAGAATAATGTCACCTATCGCTTCATCCGTCTCATTCACCCAAAGATCAAATTGCACAACAAACATAGTCTTGAAAAATTCAAGGGCCGATTCCCAGTCAGAATTGTCTATTAAAAAATTCACGGCAGGACCTATGATCATTTCAGGCCTTGTTGTCATCCCCAGCTTCTTCCAGATCTCTTCTCTCTCATTGACGTAAATTATATGCGGGACAGTAGCATGTACCCAAAAATCCACACAACCCACACTAGTACATGGTACTTTAGGTTTGTGGACAGGATACGGCTCATGTCCATAAAATAAACCTGGAATGACTACTCCATCATGACCTTTTTTAGAAAACATCTCGTAAGATCCCCCAGGATACCTGCCCCTTCTCGAAGGCCAGCCAAGACAGCCCCCAGGAACATCTTCCGCCCCTACAAGCTCATTCAGCAGATCTATCGCTGCTACCTGATGTATGCCGTTTGTATGTCCCTGCGCGCCACGAAATATGACCGCAGCCACAGGACGATATGGGTAGACTTTGCCTTCAATTTCAATAGTACTCCCAATCTGGGCATTCTCAGCCCATTCCGTGGCTATACGCTTTATTGTATCCGACGGCACACTGCTTATCTCCGAAGCCCAGTCTAATCCATATTGCTTAAGATGGTCCCTTAACAGGATAAATGCCGGAACACATTTTACACCATTAACCTCATATTCCCCTTCAAGCCCATAGTCCTCATACCCCATAACAGAATCATCAAATTCTCTAATTTTGTCTTCCTTAATATCAGCTACAAGCGGCTTCCCTGACCCATCAGCTCGTACATAATGACCGTCAGGACCAATAAGAAATGGAAGATTCGTCTTGGCCTTCAGGTATAATTCATCATATATCTTCAATTCATTTAGCATATAATTGCACATGGCCAGCGCTACCGCCGAATCTGTCCCGGGAAGAATAGGAACCCACTCAGTAGCTTTGCCTCCCGCAAAATTACACATGGGATCAAAGACAATTTCCCTTGCACCCCTCGCTATTGCCTGGGCCCGCAACCTGGAGTTCGTTGCCATAGAATGACCTGAACCAGTCCCTTTGCTTGAGCCGAATTTTAACACATATTTCGTATACCTCCAGTCAGGAGCTATAGACCAGGCAGCATGCACCAGACCTCCCATCATATGGGCGGCATTGCCGCAGTGTATACTCCCCCCACCGGTTATCAGACACGAGTTTCCAATATTGCCAAAGGCGGCCCCCCATAATATCGGCCAAGAACAGCCACCGTCGCTTCCCCGTGCTGTTGGGACGGTAATCATAATCTTGTATGGATCATCTGCAATGATCCTTTTCATCCTTTCAGCAATTTCATCTAATGCCTCATCCCACGAAATTTCTTTCCATTTGGGATCAACTCCTATCCCCTTTTCAGGATTTGTCCTCCGCAAAGGCTTCTTCAGTCGGTTAGGATCATGATAATACATAATACCCGCTACACCCTTACCGCATAAACCTCCGTTTTCCCCACCCATGGTGCTGGCCGGAATACCTTCTACCTGAACCGGTAGACCATTCACCCTCCGGACCCTTATGCCGCAACCACAATAGCATACCCCACAGGTCGAATTTATCCACACATCTTCCCATACCTTGTCTTTGCCATCTTCCATTTCTATAGACCCCTTCTAAATTGTCTATCACCTCACATAATATACCGACGGATCCGTGCCAAACTCAGTATGAAATTGAACACCCCTGCGGCCTCTGATAAGATCAGAGACATTGCTGTTAGAATCCTCTAAATCACCAAATACCCTGGCCGCAACAGGACAGATGTTAACGCATGCTGGAGTCGCATCCCTGTCCACTCCAGGCTTCAGACCACGCCCTAAGCCTTCATCAATACGCTCAACACAAAAATTGCATTTCACTGCCGTCCCCTTTTCCAGGGGGTATATCTCCCTGCCCAATTTCTCAAAAGCAGTAAGGCCCTGACGCGGAAAATACTCCGATTGCACATCATCATAAAATGTCCTGTGCTGATACGGACACGCCACCACACAATACCTGCAACCCACGCATTTGTCCGAATCAATCAATACCACACCATCTTCCCTCTTTATACTTGCTCCCGATGGACAAACCTCCACACATGCCGCTTCCTCGCAGTGGTTGCACAATACCGGATACATCTCTTTTGTCACTGTAGGAAATCGCCCTGATTCGCTGATCAGCACACGGTTCCACAGTATACCCCGTGGTAAAAAATGTTCCTCCTTACACGCAATCGTGCAGGCCCAACAACCAATACACCTCCTTAAATCAATAACCATACCCCATCTGGCCACCTCAATACCTCCATCCCTTATACATAACTGCTTCCAAAACTACCATCACCCGAACCATATCATCATACTTAATCACTAAACAAGCCAGCCACAATA
>JAXHTA010000283.1:0-5423 GCA_034190285.1 Thermodesulfobacteriota bacterium
GGGACATTTTGATTGAGCTTTTTGAATTTGATTCTAAGATAACTATGGAAGCGGAGTTTGATTCTAAGATAACTATGGAAGCGGAGTTTGATTCCGAGGTTAAGTTAATAAAAATTTAAAGAAATCCCTCACCCAGAGTGATATGAGCCTGTTGATGGGAATAGCACCTCAGATCGCCATCAGTATTCATAATGCAAGGTCCTACCAACAAATCCAGGAAGGTAGGCAACGAGAGTTCAAACTGAGGCGACTGTTTGAGAAGTATGTGCCTGCTCCAATAATTAAACGATACTTGGCCACCGCGGAAGCGGATCTTTTTGGGGGCGATGTGGCGTCCATAACTGCCATGTTTTTGGACATCAGGGGGTTTACGGCAAGGTCCGAGGACATGGAAGCGAGTAGGATAGTCTCCTTTCTGAACGCCTATTTTGAGAGATGCTCGGTCATAATCAGTGAAAACCATGGGCACATCAACAAATACACCGGGGACGGATTTCTGGCCATCTTTGGGGCGCCTGAGCCCTTACAGCGTTGTGCGAACCTCGCATTTGATGCGGCAGCCAAAATCTTGAATTTGTATGGGAGCTTTGTTCTAGGGTGTGAACCAATTGAGGTCGGAATCGGCCTCCACTCAGGCACTGCCACTCTGGGCAACATAGGGTCTCAGACCAAGATTGAGTATACTGCTATTGGTGACACAGTAAATGTAGCCGCCCGGCTCCAGGAACTTACAAAAACCTTCCAGGAGTTTCCCCTCATCATGAGCAGGCATTCATGGAACGAACTGGCCGGCCATCCTTATCATGACATGATCAGGAACCTGGGCAAGCTGGAGATACGTGGCAAGAAGGAGAAGCTAGAGGCATTTGGGTTTAGCCCATTTGAGGATCATCGCCTTTCCGGGCTCGACAATGAGGTGGGTTTCCTGCCTTTGCACAGGATCAAGGGCGTATAGGTAAACCGTCTAGGGTCATTAAAGAAACGGACGAAGTCTCCAAGGAAACCATCCTCACCTCCTTCATATTCTTCCAAAGCTTCCCTTGCCTTCTTGGACACCACTTCCACCTTTTTAATCCAGTTGAAGACCTCCACCTCGCTTGCCTTTCCATAAATGAGGTGATGGGCGGTGAGATCCAATTGGATATCCTCGTACCCCAGATCATAGAGATAGGCATACTGTTTTCGACCCACATAAGGGTCAAAGTTATACTTATCTTGCAGTATCTGCATAAGCTTAAACAAAACTCGTTCCACACCCTCCGGGATTTCGTAATGATTCAGACAGTTGTGGTCAAGGTCCATAAGACAAAGATAGCCTCCTGCATTCAGGCAATTAGTAAGGTTTTTTACAATAATTGGGCCTTCCTTACGATGGTATTCCAACACAAAACGGACCCATATAAGATCAAACCACCCCACATCGTCCAGTGGCTCTGTGAAGTCGCGAACCTGAAAGTCAATACCAGGCCTTTCGCCATAATGCCTTCTTGCGTGATCGATTCTCTCCTCTGAAAAATCCAACCCCAATAGCTCGCCGCCCGGTTGAATCATTTCGTGGAGAATCGAACTCGTCTTGCCAGGACCGCATCCTAGGTCCAAGACTCGAAGGCCCGGCTTCAGGCCGCACCATTTGGCCTGTGTTCGGACTACCTCCGGATCTGTCTTGAGTTCAAGACGAGTTGCCTCCTCTAGATTTTCCATCAAATACGAACGGGAATGAGCCATGATAGTCGGTGTTTGATTCCTCTAAGGGTTACATTTTTCCGCAATTTTCTGCGCTATTATCAACGGTTTTCAAACGTCAACCACTATGCCCCCAACAAAGGCCTTGGGAGGCAGTATCCATAATCTGTAACCTATTACCATCGGTGCGGTCAAATTGTCAAAAACAAAGTTGGGACAAAAGTAAGAACTATCATTCAGAATATATGTTTGTGGCTACCAAAGCCTTCGCTTTGCCCGGTCCTATTAGCCCGGATATTAAAACTTGAAAAATGGATTCATTCTGCTAAAATTCCCGGAGATCGGGGGCGGAAAAATCCGCTGCCCCGGGTGCAACATTTTGCCAGAAGCCGTGAAAGCTATTGAAAACACCGATTTATTGGATGTGTCAGACCCGGATTGAGAGCAAGAATCACAGGAGAGTATGGGAAAAGGAATTTTGTCAGGCCTGAGAATAGTGGAATGTGCCGACCTTATTACGGGCCCCTTTTGCACCAAGCTTATGGCTGATCTGGGTGCAGAAGTAATTAAAATAGAGGAGCCCACAGTTGGTGACAAAGCAAGGAGAATGCCCCCTTTTCTGGAAGATGTCTCTCATCCGGACCGAAGTGGTCTTTTTCTTTATCTCAATACAAACAAATTGGGCATTACCCTGAATCTGGAGAATGTTACTGCAAAGGTGATTTTCCAACAATTGGTCGAGCAGGCCGATATTCTTGTTGAGAATACTTCACCGCACAGGATGGAGGGTCTTGGTCTTGGCTATGATGTCCTGAAGACGGTGAATCCACGGCTGATCATGACCTCGATCACCTCTTTCGGGCAGACGGGGCCATACAAAAATCACAAGCCCTGCGACCTGGTCAGCTTTCATATGGGGGGAATGGCATCTGTTACTCCGGATTGGGTAGCGGATCCCGACCGCGAGCCGCCTCTAAAAGGGGGAGGGAGACAGGCTGATTTCACTACGGGTCTGACCGCAGCCTTGATCACTATGGCGGCGATGCACGGTCAATATTCTACGGGATTGGGCCAACACATAGATGTCTCAGAGCAAGAGGTTGTGGCTTCTGCCCTGGCTCGGGTCTTTGTACTCCAGTCCAGTGGAGCCATGGGTCGAAAAAGGGGAGATGGTCCCAACATGGAACGCCCATTGCCGTGTAAAGATGGTTACATTGAGTTTCATTGTGTCGAAAGTCATCATTGGAAGGCACTCATGAAGGTCATGGACCACCCCGAATGGGGCGATAGTGAACTGTTTCAGGACTACTACGCCCGGTGCCGCAACTGGAAGACTCTTGAGCCCTTGCTTGCACAATGGACCAGGAAAAGAACCAGAGATGAAATCTACCACGCCATGCAGGCGGAACGGGTTGCCTTTTCGCCGGTAAATACCACGAAAGACCTGTTGGAATCAGCGCAATTATTAGTTCGGGGGTTTTTCGTGGCCATTTCACATCCGGAGGCCGGAGAGCTTGACTATCCTGGAACCCCCTACAGATTTTCCGGTGCTCCTTCCAGTCCGGATGTTCCGTCCCCATTATTGGGCCAGCATAACGAGAAGATACTCTGTAGCCGACTAGCCTACACCAGGCAAGAGGTGGAAGAGATGAAGAGAGATGGAATCATCTGAAGGCACGATACAGCCCCCGTTGGCAAATATCCGGATAGCCGATTTCACCTGGTGGCAATCCGGCCCTCAGGCCACTCAATACCTGGCGGTACTCGGAGCAGAGGTCATTAAAGTCGAAAGCAGACAGAGGCTGGATCCGCTTAGGAGGCTTGCGGGAGGCACTCCGTTCCTCGCCCTGAATAGGGGCAAGAAGAGCTGCACCCTCAACTTGACCCGGCCTGAGGCGGTGAAGATTGTTAGAGAGTTGATCAAGATCAGCGATGCCGTAGTCGAGAATTTCGCCGGTGGAGTAATGGGACGTCTGGGACTAGATTATCAGAAGATTACGGAAATTAAGCCTGACATAGTCATGCTTTCCATATCAGGCCTGGGGAAAACTGGACCTGAGAAGGACTATATTGCCTATGCCCAAACCATGCATGCCTATAGCGGGTTGTCCTCTCTTACAGGTTATCCTGGTGGCCCGCCAGTCTCATTAGGTGCATTCTGGGGAGATCAAGTAGCGGCCCTGGCCGGGGCCTTTTCTCTCTTGGCTGCTTTGTACCACCGAAAGAAGACCGGGCAGGGACAATACATAGACCTATCTATGAGTGAAACCCTCTCTTCTATGATCCCTGAAGGGATTATGGACTATACGATGAACCGGCGCGTCCGTCTGCCCATGGGTAACAGGGATGATACCATCGCTCCCCACGGATGCTACCGTTGCAGGGGCAAAGACGAGTGGGTAGCCATTGCAGTGTCGACCGAGGAAGAGTGGAATGATTTCCGCCGGGTCATGGGCAACCCAGAGTGGAGCAGAAATGATAGGTTCTCGACCAATCACAAGCGCATACGGAATCAAGATGAGTTGGACAGACTTATTGAAGGCTGGACGATAAGCCTTGACGCCTTTGAAGTGATGGAGGCACTGCAACGGGCGGGCATAGCTGCCGGCCCTTCACAAAGGCCGGAACAGCTTATCACGGATCCTCAATTAAGGGAGCGCGGCTTTTTTGTTGAAATGGACGACCCCGGGGAAGGAGAACAACGGTTTGCCAGAATGCCTTGGTTAGCCGGTGCCAGCCCAAATATGATCCACAGCCCTCCTCCCAATCCCGGTGAGCACAACAGTTATGTCTTCGGCAAGCTGCTTGGCATGCATGAGGACGAAATCAGGCGGCTGACCAAGGACAAGGTCATCTATTAAAATGCCCTGTTCTTGCCCTCAGGCACCTAATATCGAAATCTGGGGAAGGATCTAACCTTTTGAAAACAAGGCACTTGACCAGCGTAAATAAGCTTCTTAAAATAAGGCTGTTAGACATTCCACACTCATATAAGAGGTTCAAGACCATACTTGCAGAGTAACCGGCTTCTATTGATAACCTGTCCTGAATTTCCTGTGCATGTATTCCAAGTACTCATTCCCGAACTGAAGATTTAAGACCCATGCCTTATATCGCTTCTCATACGGAATATTCTTGAGTTCCACATAGTCCAGAGGATAGAACAAGACTGGAACCCGGTCCGTGCGATAGACGCCGATCAATTGGGAAATAGCACTGGACAGGATCTCCCATGGAAGGCCTTCGACGTCGGTCACCAGGATCTTTATGCCGTTCAGGAGTTCCGAGAGATTAAACCCCAGGTCTGATTGATTAACTATCAGAACTGCGTACAGTTCACCCCTATAAATCAAAGAATGCGCCTTCCGTTTTCGAACAAAACCGAAATGGCTAAAGGTTTCTTCTAATGATTCACTATCGGGGTCTCCCTGGTCCACGCCGAGGGCAGACAGGAGCAGACCGCCCGAGTGATGGCTGTAGAATCGATTCAACTCCCATAAGTCGAATGGTGAGGACTCTTCTAAAGACCATCCGTCCGGGAGTCGGGAATTCAGAGAAAAAGTTGTATAGGGTATAAAAGAAAAGGCGTCGACAGAACAACCTTGGACGTTTTTCAGGTCCCTGGCAAAACCACCGAATACTCGTTCAGGGAATTTATTCTCCGGACGAAAATAACACATGACATACTCCATTCTTGCAGAGGGGAGGTGACACATACCATTCAAGTAATGCATGACCTG
>JAXHTA010000284.1:0-5370 GCA_034190285.1 Thermodesulfobacteriota bacterium
AGACAGACAAAACAGCCATTTGGGTCTCTTAATAACAGGATATACTCTGACTTTTTGAGAGCTTCTTCGTCTTGCCAGTGACAGACGGACACGAACAAATATCTCTCTTGACAATATGAGTGCTATTCGATATCCCAACACAAACACCAGAGAAGTAGAGACGGACAGACCGGCGATCGGCTTGATGACCGGATCAGGGTGCGAAGACATGATAGACGAACTTGATAAGAAGATTATCAATCTAATACAGCAAGACCTGACGCTCGACCCGAGGCCTTTTGCCCTGATGGCAGGAAAGATCGGCATAAGTGAGGAAGAATTCATAGCTCGGGTTAGAGACTTGAAGAGTCAAGGCATTATAAGGCGATTCGGGGCCACGTTGCGCCATCAGGAGGCAGGGTTTGCTTCCAACGCCATGATTGCCTGGCGCGTGGCCGATGACCGCACAGAGGAAGCGGGGGAGATCCTTGCGCAGTTTCGAGAGGTCACCCACTGTTATCAGCGAAGACCCAAAAGAGACTGGCATTATAACCTCTACACCATGGTCCACGGCGGCAACCGGGATCAATGCTATCAGATAGCAGAACGGATGTCCCGGTCAGCGGGTATAGACGAATATGTTTTGCTTTTCAGTGAGAAAGAATTCAAGAAGACAAGTATGGCCTATTTTTAGATTCGTCGGTGATCCTTTCTCTGTAGTATTTGTTTGCGCCCCTGATCCCTGACCTCCCGTAAGGGGAGAGAAGATAGACGGACTTAACGTGTTATGCCGCTTCTCAACAGATAACAGGCATTAAGTTGGAGAACAAGATATGAGAGAAAAATCCAGGGTTCTGTTTGAGAAAGCAAGGAAATGCATCCCGGGCGGAGTGAACAGCCCTGTTAGGGCCGCTAAGGCCGTCGGCATTGACCCACCGTTTATTGTTAGGGCGGATGGGTGCCTCCTCTGGGATGCGGATGAAAATCAGTATATAGACTATGTCTGTTCGTGGGGACCCATGATATTGGGACACGCCTGTCCGGAAATCGTACAGGCCTTGGAAAAAAGCATAAAGCGCGGCACCAGTTATGGCGCTCCTACGGAGTTGGAAGTTGAGATGGCCGAAACCATCGTTGAGATGGTGCCCTCCATTGAGATGGTCCGAATGGTGAACTCGGGCACCGAGGCAACAATGAGCGCGATCCGGCTCGCCCGTGGATACACCGGGAGAGACAAGATTGTTAAATTTGACGGCTGCTATCATGGTCATGCCGACAGCCTACTAGTGTCGGCTGGTTCCGGTATCGCCACTCTCGGCATTCCAGATAGCCCAGGGGTCCCCCAAGATTTGGCCAGGGATACGATTTCCCTTCCATTCAACAATCCGGAGGCCGTTATACAGGCCTTTCGCAAGTACGGCTCCGAGATCGCGGCGGTCATCGTTGAACCTATTCCTGGCAACATGGGCGTTATTGTTCCTACGAGCGAATTTCTGGCAGCCTTAAGGGATACAACCCATGCGCATGACAGTCTCCTTATCTTTGATGAGGTTATCAGCGGCTTCAGGGTCGCTCCCGGTGGGGCACAGCAGCTTTACGGGATTATGCCTGATATTACCTGTCTCGGGAAGATCATTGGCGGTGGGTTGCCTGTAGGGGCCTATGGTGGCAGCAGGGAAATCCTGTCAAAGGTGGCTCCCATCGGTAATATTTACCAGGCCGGTACCCTCTCGGGTAATCCATTGGCTATGGCAGCAGGCCTGACCACACTCAGGATATTGAAACAGGGAAGGATTTACCAGGAACTTGAAAACAAGGGTCACACGCTCTTCTCCGGCCTTGAGAGAGCGGCTAGGGCACAGGGACTTAGGGTCACTGTCAACCGTGTCGGTTCAATGGGTTCCATCTTTTTTACGGAGCAGCTTGTTGTGGACTTCGCATCGGCCAAATCCAGCGACCAAAATCTATTTGGAAGGTATTTTAGGAGCATGCTCGATCAAGGGATATATATAGCTCCCTCCCCTTTTGAAACCGTTTTCCTGTCAACTGCCCACAGCGAAGAAATGATCAAGAAGACTATCGACTGTGCCGCAATTGCTTTTGGCCTGCCTTAGCCAAAAATCTATTGACTTTGCCGAAAAATTTGTGGTAGGGGCAGATGAACTTGTTTGTGATCGAGCTAAACCATGGGTCTTGATCATAGTCGAATGGACGAAGACCTCAAAAAAGTCGTTAAGGACTTAGGCTATTTCAGCATCATCGGTTTGTCCATGGCCTTGTCCATCGCCTTGGGGGCGATTATTGGACATTTCATCGATGAGAAATTCGGAACCCACCCATGGTTTTCATTTGTCGGTTTGGGGCTGGGCATTGCCGCAGCGTTCAGGAATCTTTTTCTCGTCTACAAGAAGGCCAAAGACCTGTAATGGACTGGGAAAGACGTTTGAGGGAGTTCAGAAGTCAGAACTGGGTCATTCTCATGATTCTGGGTTGTGCGAGTTTTTTCCTGATGAGTTCTAACTTTACCCTCGGCATAATCCTTGGCGGTTTCATGATCATAGCCAGCTTTACCTTGCTGCAACGTGCTGTCGTCTGTGGTGTTTCCTCTCAGGGCGTCATGGGCGCTAGTAAAAGGGTCATCATGTTAAAATGCTATTTTAGGCTTGCCATTGTGGGTATAATTATTTATATTCTGCTCACAAAACAGTGGGTGAATCCCATAGGCTTGGCTATTGGGCTCTCAACAGTGGTCATCAGCATCATCAGCACTGGAATCCGTGCTGTATTGAAAACATTTTTTAGTGCATCATCGGACCAGACGATATAAATTATGGAACATCCAATCTTTTTTATAGACTCAATCCTATCAGCCATCGGACTGGAGCATTTTGCCCATCATTATTCACATGTGACACACTGTTGGCTGGTCATGCTTATTCTGATCGTGAGCGCCCTTTTTCTGGTAAGAGGCGTTCAACTCCTTCCTAAAAAAGGGCAGAATTTCTTCGAGGTTATCATTGAGACTCTCGAGAATTTCATGGTTGATATTTCCGGGCCGGAGGGTAGGTTTTTCTTTCCTTACATTGCCACCATTTTTCTTTTTATATTTGTTTCAAATTTGATCGGCTTGGTACCAGGGTTGTTTTCGCCCACCGCCAACTTGAACACAACCGTCGCCTTGGCCCTTTGCACATTTTTTGTTACTCATGGCATCGGGATCAAGTTCCATGGCGTCAAATACGTCAAGCACTTCGTTGGGCCCGTATGGTGGCTGGCGCCTTTGATGTTACCCATCGAATTGATAGGACATCTGGCCCGGGTTATGTCATTAAGCGTTAGGCTATTCGGCAATATTTTCGGGAAGGAAACGGTACTAGCGATTCTGTTCGGACTTGCGGGGTTCTATTTGGTGCCTTTGCCAATCCTGTTTTTGGGCATTCTGGTAAGCTTTATCCAGGCCCTTGTTTTCATGCTCCTTTCAACTATGTATTTTGTAGGGTCTATGGAAGAAGCTCATTGATTTTGTCGGGTCTTTTGCGGTTTAATGTTGGGGTCTTGGTTTTATGGAGGAAGGCCATAAAATAGAAAAATACAAGGAGGATTAAATGTCTAAGAGAGTTTTTGTTGTTTCATTTGCAGCGGTTACGGTCCTGAGTATCGTATCAAAGGCATTGGCTGGAGAAGGAACCGTTGATCCTGCCGGCCTGCTGTGGGTATTCTTCGGGATTGCAATAGCCTGTGGGTTTGCTATAGGAGTGGCCGTCCTCGGAACCGGCATCGGTATGGGTAACGCCATAAATGGTGCCCTCCAGGGAACTGCCAGAAACCCGGAGGCTGGACCCAAGATTATGACCACTATGATAATTGGTCTGGCATTGATTGAATCTCTGTGTATCTACGCCCTGGTCATCTGTTTCATCCTTGTCGGAAAGATTCCGGCTTTGACGGAGATGTTGCCTCACATCCTGAAAGCCATAGGTGCGGAATAAGGATTCATGAAAAGAGGGCCTACTCAAGGCCCGCTTTTTTACCAGGCCATGTGCATTATTTCACAAAATCATCCATACACGGACGGCAGTAACTGGTCTCATAACATGCCCATCTCCAATTTGTTGGAGTGCATCGCTTCCTGAAGCTCTGGTGAAGGATCAACAAGCGGCCTGAATGCTTTGGTCGAACGGATTGCATGGTATTCCCCTGAGGTTGCAGGAGCTTGTCGTTCTTTTCTGAACATGGATTAAAGTAGCCGCGAAATTTTTGACCTCCTAGCAGGCCTCTTCAGGATAATCTGTGACCAAGTACTGTAAGATACCGAGTCCGACTATAGAGCGTTTGGCACTATATTCAAGACCCCTTGAAGCCCTTCTCGGAAGTGCCCCCCCGGTCATATCGTCGGAAAGGCTCGCGGAATTATGTGGTGTAAGCCCGGCCCAGGTAAGAAAGGACCTGGCGTACTTCGGCGAATTTGGCGTTCGCGGGGTGGGATATGATGTGCGGGCCCTGCTGCAGGAAATCAAGAAGATCTTAGCGACCGACAGGGACTGGACACTCTGCATCGTTGGTATGGGCAATCTGGGGAGCGCCCTAGTTGAAAATGAAAACTTCAGGAGAAGGGGTTACATATTTGTAGCTGCCTTTGACGCAGATCCGGAGAAAGTGGGAAAAACACTTCCCTGTGGATTGGTTATCGAACCTGCTAACAGGATCAGGGAATTGGTCCGGGAAAGGCGTATTCAGATCGGCGTCATAACCACACCCCCTTATGAGGCACAGCGAGTCGCAGACTTGCTCAAAGACGCCAAGGTAAAGGCGATCCTTAACTTTGCCCCTACCCAGGTAAGAATCCCGGACTGTTATTTGGTTGAAAATGTGGATTTTACCGTGAAACTCGAGAATCTTGCCTATCACCTTGGAAGGCTTCCATGAAGCTGATGGCTCATATCCCAAAGCCTGAGTAGCGCCCTGACAAAACTCGCTTCTTCGCCAGTACCTTAATTTGGCCCAATTTTTGGACCTCGCAATAGTCCAGTATATTCCTGCGGTTAATCCCGACGTATCGGGATGCCACCTTGGATATAGCGAAGAAGTTGGTTCTTCAGGGTGTTTTAATCAGCCAGGTAGTAGAATATACCCCGGCTTTTTGAGAAGTTACAGAAAGAAAACTTTCCAGTGAAGAAATTAATAATCACAGCAGCACTGGTGGGTGGAGGTATAACCCCCACTCACGGACCATATAATCCCATAACTCCCGATGACATAACGAGGGAGGCGAGGCGCGTCGAGGACGCCGGGGCAGCTACGGTACACATTCACCCCCGCAATGCGGAAACGGGGGAACCCACGGCTGACACCGCAGTTTTCAAGGAGATCCTCGGTGGTCGCCGTATCATT
>JAXHTA010000285.1:0-5354 GCA_034190285.1 Thermodesulfobacteriota bacterium
CACGCATGTGGGGAACATTTTCCCGAACTCTCCGATAGACTCCCCATATGCGGTTCATCCCCACGCATGTGGGGAACATCGGCCAATGAGTAACGATCGTCATCGTGAGCCCGGTTCATCCCCACGCATGTGGGGAACATACTTTTCCTACTAAATTGAATTTATTAGCTTATTTATAGCCTGAATATTCTACCAACAAAATCTAGATCCGAGAATACATTAAAGTTCCAGTCTTGGTTCCTGGGTAACGACTTTTTCCGGTAAAAAAGACACAAGTTTCACACCGTCCATTTCTTTCGGGATACGCCGGTTTTTACCTAGAGTCAAAAAATCAAAGCCCGATTCCTTGTTCGTGCTCCAGATCATAACAGCGTTTCCATCCATTATCCCTTTTTCAACTTGATCCCAGATCATTTCGCGGACACGTCTCGAAACTTTGCCCACATATACGCCGGCTCGGACTTCCAGCAGCCAAACCGCCAGGCGACCTCGCAAACGGGGAGGTGCATTTTCAACCACGATGGCCAGCATCACCTAACCTCTCCTTATTAGGAATTGCAGGGGCAACCGATTCTTTTGGTGGTTTAGGCATAGGCAGGCCCCCTGCTGCCAGAACTTCTTCAATGGTCGGAATAATCCGTTTAAGCAGCCTTGTCTGTCGGAAAATATCCCGGCAGGCCAATCGGACCTCACGTTCAGGATCAAATGGTTTTTTGGCTGCTATACGAAAAGCAACCGGGACAACGGTTTCAAACTTGAAAATGTCCCCTATATCATAAACAAAGGACTGCGGTTTCCCTGTATGAATAAAACCAATAGCCGGAGCATATCCTGCGGCCAAAATAGCGGCCTCACAAATGCCATAGAGACAGGCCGTGGCAGAGCTTAAGCAACGATTCGGAATATCTCCGCTTCCCCAGTTTGTGTGATCGTAATTGCGCCGCGTCCAAGTTACCTTATATTGCCGGGCAAGCAGTTCATACATCTTGCGGACCCGCACACCTTCTATTCCTCTTAATTGTTCCACACTTCGTTTGGCTGGCGGTTCTTCCTTGAATCTCAGCGCATACATCTTTCGCACTACATTCAACCTAGCTGTATCATCCAGGGCAAGCTTCGCCTGGTAAAGGAGCCTGTCCGATCGTGCACCTCCAGGCTGCCCCGATGCATACAGGCGGACTCCGGCTTCGCCTATCCAGACAAGGAGACATCCCACACGTGAAGCCAGAACAACCGCGGCATGGGAAACCCTGGTTCCAGGCTCAAGCATCAGGCAGGCCACACCTCCCACCGGGATATGGGTGCGAACGCCGTTTTTATCCACCACCACAAAAGCCCCGTCCAGCACATCGAGGTTTCCTTTTTCTAAAAAAAGAATAGAGAGGCGGTCTTTTATAGGTATGGGTTTGAGAGGAGGAAGCATAGCTTATACCATAAATGACAGGGTTCACATTCTATATGTAAAGTTCCGGATGATTCTTTTTTAGCCAATCTAAAACATCGGACTTTAATTCTTTCACAAAATCAATCAGCTCATCTGCATCATTCCCGGTGACGGCACCGATATAGTCGTATTCCACAATATTTCGTTTTGACCTGCATGAATCCAGATATTCCGCATCGTCTTTTCTCTCTTTTCCGAGTATTAAAGGCAACGCCTGAATCGTGCGGTAATGTTGTAAAGTTCTTTCCGCCTTAAAGCCTTCAGCATAGAGAAGAATTGTGCAGATTTTAAGGGCAGCGTTATAAGCAATGCCGAAACGCCAGTCATTTGAAATGCTCCCTCCGGCATCTTCCAGGTCACGATCAATTATCATTAACAAATTCTCTATTTCTTTAGGGTCGGTTCGATGGCGGCGCAACCAGCCGTTACTTTCCCATTGCTTCAAGGTCATTTGCATTTCCAATAATAAACATTTTTGGCGATTCAATCACCCGGGCAATAAAGTGTTCCCTGTCTTTGTTTCGTTTGGCAAACTCCTTTTGGCTCAAAGCATAAGGATTGATTTCTCGGTTAATCCGGTCGGAAACGCCTGCCAGCATTTTACTGAGTTTCCTCAGACCTGTTTGCCCGATAACCATCAGGTCCACATCACTTTCAGGGGTTTCCTCCCCGCTTGCAATGGAACCGAAAACAAAGGCTGTTTTAATGTTTGAATCGTGCGACAACGCTTCTTTAAAAATCTCCACCAGACCGGTTGTCTTCAAAACAAGATTATGTATGTCAGAATATATGGGATGGTTTTTGTTGGCTCGATAGTAAAGACGGTTTCCATCCCTGCGTTTTTCTACCAGTTCCAGTCGCAAGAGCTTTTTTAGTTCCGTTTGGATAGTGCCTATGGCGTATCCGGAGCGTCTTTCAATTTCACGCATGTGGAGTTCCTGCGTGATTGTCCCAAAAAGGAGATGAAATATTTCGGCCCGTACCCTGGATGATAATATTTCCGCTAATATATTCATAATGTATTTGTATACCATACAAACGTATTGTTGAGCAATACAATTATCTAACGAATGTATCAACAAGGTTTTCCGGGAAATCGAACATAGTTAAATCTTTACATACACGGTTAAATCCGCCGGACAAGCATTAATTCTTGGCGAAAGGAAAAGATTAAAGGGTTGGCCTTATCAGGCTCTTGCTACTGACATTAAGCCGCAGCCGAAAGCTTTGGCGGGGCCGATACCCTTGGCAATCATCTCTTTCAGAACGTTAGGTTTTTTTACTTTGAGCGTACCCTGAAAACTGACCGGTTGAATCTTACCCGCCTTGGTTACCCCTGTTTTCCTAAAATAAAAAGGGGGATTGGAAGTGATAACAAGAGCTTCAAGCTGCGCATTATGCTCAAGCTTCCGTTCGATCCACAAGCGTTGTTGTGCCTCCGCGAAAAGCGGAACGCGACATTTTTTTATTTCGCCTTTCGTGTTTTCTCGCCCCTTTTCGTCATTTATTTTTTTTACCGGATTGGCGACAAGAAGAAAACGTAAACGCTGTTCGTCTTTCAGCGACAAATCATAATTGCGGGTAGCAATTAACTTTATATTGGTCTTCTGAGATGTAGGTTGACGAATTGACTGCATCAAAATCTCGGATTGCCGATAACCAGGTCTTTCTATACGAAAAAGAAAGTCTCGTTCCGCATCGGCATCTTTGGGAAACATTTGCCATAATGCTCGATGAATTTCGTAAAGGTTACGATTAAACTTTCCAAAAAGCATCACTTTACTCAGAAACATTGTCTCCTCCATAAATATAAAGATTGCGGGATGCAAACTGCCTGGGCTGATTAGTAATCGGCACGTCTCGCACTCGGATCATTCTGGCTTCACCAGGTTCTTCGCTGAAGATCACTCCAGCTTGCGGCTCAATATGCTGTAATGCATCCCTTGAATTCTGAGCTTTTAACCGGGTTTCAAAAAGCGGTCTTGAAAGCGGACAACTGCGGCGCCCGAGGTAAGGTGTAAACTCCGGATATTTTATTTTCGTCTCAATTGTGTTCAGGCTAACCAATGCTCCATGATGATTCCATACAGCAACAGTATATTGAGCATCCAGCAAATATTCCCGCCAAGTTTGAATTGTTGCATGGCTCTTCGAACCGGTGTATTCAACCCGGGCATCCTGTACACTATGGTAATCGGTAATTTTTTCCATAGGATAAACTTCATCCTGTCGTACCGCAAAACCAACACTGTTCGCCAACTCCTGCGACCTGTCCGGATCGTTTCGCTCAATACCAAGACAGGCTCCCAAAAGGCCCAGCAAGGCACTCTTTGTCGGGATATTTCCTGAAGGTCGCAGGCCCTCAAACGAGTGTTCCCCCCAAGCTTGCATAGGGCCTTTCAGTTTAATGATCAAATAATCATTCATTACTCCCTCCGCCTGCTTCATTCTTACCGTCCGCCTTAACCCACTCCTCTAAATCTATCAGTTTACTTTGTTTTTGAATTTCTTTTGGTACATCGTATGATCCAAGAATAAACTCACCACACCGTTCATCAAGGCCATAGCCGGCATGAACTTGATTCCAGTATGTGTGGAATGTAGATATTGAGGGCTTCAGGAAGCCTCCATTTCTTGAAGCTTTTACAGGTTCTTCAAAAGCATTGGCAAGGGAAACAGGAATGTCCGAAAAAGCGACCATTGCAAGATCAGCAAGGTTATGGGCTGCAAAGCTTTGTTGTTTGGCAGATGGAACCTCTGTTGCCAGCATGTGCAGCACATAAGCTGCGGCTTCCAGGGACTTTTTCCGTTCTGCACCACCAAGATTTCCTTGAAGCTGCTTCAGGTTAAGACTGGCGTAACGATAGAAAACTCCACTGGAGAATTCCTGGGTGTCAAGATGGCCGGACCCAAGCTCCTGTAAATCGTCAACCGCTGTAAACCAGTCAATATCAGCGTCCACGGCATGTGTCGTTATAGCGTGCGCCACAGCCAGAGCGCCGTCAATTGTAGTCATAAGCCCGGAAGTTGCCATGCGGCCTGATAAAGCAACATCTAAAGCGGATGCAATTGCTTCTTTTAGTGCAAGGGACTTCTCCTTTATTTTATTTTCTATTTTTTTACCAAACGCGTGGCTGGTAAAATGGTCTATGTCCTTTTTATTCTTGCCTTTTTGCTTTTCAAATTTCTGATTTGCCTTTTGAAACTCATCCTCTGAAAGGCCCCCATCTCTTGTATCCTTAACTATTTTGCAAAGAATTCTGAATTCTTCCTTGATCCAAGGAGCGACTGCCAACTTTTTTACAGTGGTATCATCAGTTGTGTCCAAGTTTTGATCTTCAGAGTCATCCTGTGATCCGGCTTTGACGAACCTTTCGATCGCCTCCTGTATTATTGCCTCCTCAAATTCTCCATTCAATTTGTTAAGGAATTCATTTTTCAACAATTTAAGGTCTCTACTGCGTATGCTTGCTTCTCCAATGTTCTTCGCATAATAATCACACTTTCGCATAGTCCTTTTAAGACTTTGACTCGAAATGCGTACCCGGCGCTTGCCCCCAAACACTGCTGATTTCTGCATGTTCATATCGTCACGATTCAGACACGAAGGACTATGTGAAATCAAAATATGAAAATTAACAAAGTTCTTTTCCATGATCGTCTCCTTCCATAATGATGATTTAAGTTATTTTGGTTGACTCATGAAATAGTTTTCAAGCAAATCACGCTTGCTTTTTTTATTCCAAAACCATAATTGCCTTGCCGCAATAGGCCAGTTCACTGTCGGTTCAACCATTGTCAAAATTCTCCGCAACTGGATCATGTCATTGGGTGGCTCAGAGCGAATGATCTGAAAAAGGCGTTTTTCGCTAACCTTTGATTTGCCACCGTCACGGCTTTGAGCCAGGGC
>JAXHTA010000286.1:0-5330 GCA_034190285.1 Thermodesulfobacteriota bacterium
CTTGAACCTATAAACGCCATTTCCTGGAGATGACCGACCGAAGGCAAAATACCTGAAGTTGTTATCACAAGCATATTTGAGCATGGTCCAATAGAGCAGCATATTCGGGCTCAGACGGCTGTGTTTTCGAAGGAACGAGGCCCAGGGATTTTCCAATGTATCTTTGAAACCCACTACCAGACTGCAGGCCAGAGGTTGACGGCCTTTATAGACCATGACTATTCTTGAACTTTCATGGAATTCTTCGAGTACGTGTCGGATAATTCTTTTTGAATGGACTGGGGAGCCAAGATCCCTCATGTTCGCTAAAAAGACCCTGTAAAAGTCTTCAAGAAGTTCGAGACCCCCGATTCTTGGCTTCAGACCCTCTTTCATAGGCTTCTTTATCTGGCTTCTCAATTTCGACTTAAAAGAATTCATCAATAGTTCCGGGGAGACGGGGAGATCGAGCAACATGCGTAGCTTGTAAGGTTTGGCTGCATCGGTCATCGGGCCAGAATAGCCGAAAGCCGAATGCTGAAAGACCGCAGTCTTTGGGGGGATCCATGAAAGAGGACGGGTGTGACGGAGTTCGATGTATTCTACATTCAGTTCTTTCGCCAGTCTTATCGCCTCAGTCGTTAGGGCCTTTTCTATTTCCTCGTCATTAGCTAGGATTCCTCCAAAATCAAAGAAAGGGATGGAGATTAGGCCGTTGCCGAAAAGCAAGTGTCTTATGTGGACTAATGGTAGAATGCCGGAGATCCGGTCCATTGAGTTATTTGCATTATTTGCGTGTTGTCGGAATCTCTTTGTGGCTATCAAATAATGGGTTTTATGGCCGTAGGTCTTTTCTATAACCTTTTTCCATCCGGATAAATGATAAACAGAGGAGTGGAGATGGGCCCGTGTGTAATTATCCCATTCACTTGAATCGTCAGATCGAAGTGTCTTGAGTTCAATGCCAGTGGGTTTGTTCGGATTTGTTGGGTTCATTAGTTCTATTGGTTTTCTAACTGAACAGGCATGAAGAAGAGACTGATATGGCCTTGAGCCTCAACTTATTGGCCTTATTAGATAAAAATTGACTTCAACTCTTTCCTTTTGACTTTGCCCTTTGTGCCGAGTAAAGAAATCCTGGTCCGAAGGACCAGGTTCCCTCCACCTAAAACAAAAAGCAGTGTTTAGTTTGTCGGGTCTCTGTAACGGCCGATGGGTGGATCTCTTAGAATCCTAAGGGCCCACAGGCCAAGCAGGGCGCCAAGCCCGTCCAGACCGATGTCTATGAAGGATGCAGAGCGACCTGGGACAAATGATTGGTGGATTTCATCTGATACTGCAAAAATCATAACTCCTGACAAAATCAAAATATTAACCACAGAAAACGTATCTGTGTTCTCATTTCCGGCAAAGACCTTCAGCCAGAGAAAAGCAAGCAGGCCATATTCAGGGATGTGGGCGAGATTCGACAAGGTCTGTTCAGTAACTGAACCGCTTCCCGGAAAAGAGCCGGCCGGAATGGATGACAAATAGATTACAAAAAGCATATAGAGTATTGCAACGGATGAGTATCTGACATTCATAAAACAGCGTTCATCAAACTCGCAGTGGTATGTGCAGAAAAGAATAAATAGTCACGAGGATCGCGGCGTCGGGATGGCTCGTAGCTCCGCCCCTTCAGTTACATGGAAACGTCCAATGTAACCTACTAAAATAAATGTTCTTTCAAGTCGCTTTCCAGCAATTTTGGGTTAATCTTATAGTATAATCAAAAAGTAGCGGCCAGTAAAGGCTGATTTTAAATGAC
Organism: Thermodesulfobacteriota bacterium; assembly: GCA_034190285.1. Taxonomy (GTDB): domain Bacteria; phylum Desulfobacterota; class DSM-4660; order Desulfatiglandales; family Desulfatiglandaceae; genus JAXHTA01. The sequence goes on from JAXHTA010000286.1 coordinate 1,787, forward strand.
CAAGATACTTGCAAGTATCCTGCCAGCAATAGGTCTCATATTCATGGCATGGGCAGAGGCCAATCATATGGATAAGATTTCTGTGGCTGGCTGGCACTTCCCAGTGCCAAGATTTGCTTGATTTTTGTTGTTCTGTCCTGATAATTAGATATGTCGTAAGAATTTAGCCTTTTGAGAAAAGAGCGCTTTGACTCGTGGGGGTCTCTTTTGGCAAAGCCGCATCACAAATTCTTCACACCTAGTGGCACGCCCCTTGGGCTATAAATAGGGGTTCCCTTAGGCATAGATGGTAGAAGTCTTAGGAGAGCCCGTCTGATAGGGCTGGCCTGTGCTGGATTTCGTGGCCGGGTGTTGCTTGACAAAGTGAGGATAACTGTATGCGGCTGTGCCAAAAGAGACCCCCACGGGTCCGCAACCAGCTTACGATTTTCTCAAAGGGCTACCAAGAAAAGCTGTAAGAACCTTTGCAGTTTCTTTCATGTATAACCCTGAAGCGTAGCGTCGGGGTTATTTGCTATGGTGTTGCAATCTGCCACGTTCGGCCCAGAATCCAGGAAAGATCCTTGAAGGATTGACAGAAAGACAGAGCCCGCCAATTTGGGGATTGGACTCTTCGCACACGCCTTGTTGTTGAAAATGGAAGCACCATGAAATACCTGTACCAGGTTATGCTCCAGCTATTGCTGGGTGTCTTGTTCGCATCCATCGTGCATGCAGGTTTTGCTCTTCAGATAGGGGCCTACAGGAACAAACAAAGCGCTAAAGATGCTGTTACGGCAATGATGGAACAGGGCATTGATTCCTTTATTGTCGAAAGTCAGGACTCTGATAAGAGGCCCTGGTACAGGGTTCGGGTGGGGTATTTTGACACCTGGAATGAGGCGGTTGGCGAAAGGGAAAGTATGCGGTCAAACGGGTTTGCCGGTGATATTATCGTCGTTGAAACCAATGAAGTACCTTCAAAGGCCCGCCAGCACGCTTTTGACCGCTTCTCTGGCAATCCTCCCGACGCCCCTCCAGCCGATTTGCCTGCCCCGGCGCCGATTCAAAGGGGACCTGATGTGGATACCGAAAAACCAACCGCCGCTCATGGCAGGGAGGTCACCATTACGTGGGATGCCAGCAAAGAGCCCGATCTCGCGGGATATAGGATATATTATGATACAAAGCCAGGCCCGCCCTATGCCCCTGATCCAGACGATTATGTTCGTGAAGGACCTCCGCCCGTTGTCGTTGACAAGGAAGTTACTGAATTTACCCTTCACAGCTTGACCGACACAAAGAACTATTTTTTTGCTATTACTTCTTTTAACAGGAATGGCCTTGAAAGTGACTTCTCCGCCGAGATGTCTTCTCTCGGAAGAGTGTCTCGTGAGGAGGCCCTCTCGGTTGAAGGATCGGATACCTATGCCGAAAAATCAGCACCTTACTTAGTCCCTGACGATTCTTCAGCAGCACTGGATGAGAGATATCCCTTAGCGCCGGGCGACATCCTGAACGTGGATGTGCCCGGACAGAGAGATATGAGCCACATTTACGACGTTGATCCTGATGGAAACCTTCACCTCTTGATGATCGGGAAGGTCAATGTTGCTGGGTTGAATCTGCCCACATTGAAGACAAGGCTCGGAAAAATGCTCGGCAAATATATCCAAAAAGGGGAAAAGGTCTCTGTAGAATTGCTGGAGCGCAGGCGCTATGTCTTTGTGGAGGGCGGTGTCCGCTACCCTGGCTGGTATAGAATTTCTCTTTTGAAGGCGTTGGATGAGATGATCAAGACTGCGGGAGGCCTGTTGCCGGGAGTCGATTATTCCCGAATCCGACTAAAACGAAAGACCGACGACGGTTACAAGGAGACCGGGGCAAGGGGTGAGATAGCATTTGAGACGGATGACATTCTATCTGTTCCCATACCGAAGGAGTACCGCGAGCGGGTCGACAACGGTGATCTGCTTTTTATCAATATACCCCAGAGGCAGGCGCCGACAAGAGTGCAAACTACCATGGACTCTGCTGATCTGAGTCGGGAGATGAGACAGAATAAGGTGGAGGTGGACAGGAACGGCTATATCTATATCCCCGACTATGGTCACTTCTATGTAAATGATTTGAGGCCTGAAGAAATAACCAAGTTGATAACGGATAGTCTTCCTGAATACCTGGCCCGCCTTCAAAAGGTACGGGTGAGCATCATTGAAAAACAACATTTTGTGCGTGTCTTTGGGCATGTTACAGACCCCGGTTGGTATAGTATCCCTGAATCAGCAAACATCCAGTCGGCCCTCAATGCCGCCGGCGACGCAGTTGACGGGGCAGTGATGAGTGATGTGACCATCCACAGGGAAGAGAAAGGGAATGTTAGGCATATTAAGGTAAATCTTTACCAGTATTCTGTGACGGGTGATCCCAGGCTTCTCACACCTATTCATGAAAGCGACGTTGTTTTCGTGCCCATCTCTTCCTCATTCGGGAGTGTAAAGAGGACCCTCAGATCATGGGAGCCTCCCACGGAAAGGCTGGAAGAGGAAGAGGAGATCAAGAGAAAGGTTCGAATCTTCGGGGCCGTTCATAACCCAGGGATTTACGAACCTTATGAAGACATGGACCTATTGGACCTTCTGGTCCTGGCCAGCGGAGAGAGGCTTGAGGCCGACCTGAGCAAGATAGTGATCATAAGGAATAATAAGGCGGAAGTGCAGTTCAATTTTATCGAGTATCTGAAACACGTCGGCACCAGGAGAAGAGGCACCTTGAAAATCCCCAAGATCTTCAACGGCGATACGGTGTATGTGAGGTTTATCGAGTCCAAGGTATGGGAACCCAAGGAAGATAAGGTCTTTTACATTACCGGCAAGGTCAAGAGGCCTAACCAGTACAAACTATGGGATCAGATGACCGTTCTGCAGGCCATTGCCCTGGCGGGAGGTTTGGATGAGTGGGCCGATACAGAACACATTGTTATTGTCCGTATGGTAGCCGGAAAGCAGGAAAACATCCCCTTTAACTATAAAAAAGGGATTTCGGGGAAATTGCCTGAGCTGAACATATATGTGCAGTCAGATGATACGATTGTTGTGCCATGATGATTACCTCCTGCCCTCCTCTGTTCCCTTCCGCCTGGGGAGGGGTAAGCGAGATTCTTGAAGCATTGAAAAGATGGGGTTGTTATGAAAAATAGACAAAATATTCCGTCACCTGTCAAATCAGGGCATATACTTGTTTGTCTGCTCGCCACCTTTGTCCTGGTTTCTTGTTCGTCAACCTCGACCTTGTCAACACGCGCTTCCCGCGTCAGGCTCGTTTCCGCTCTGCAGGCCCATGAGGTCGAAGATGCCTGCGAATTCTTGGGGAATGTGAGAGGGACGTATCCATTCGGCGGATGCTGCCTGTGCTGGGGCCTAATGGGCTGCTGGACATACAATGACAGGGCCCTCAATGAATTATTGGATAATGCTGCCGAGCTGGGGGGAACCCATGTATTTGTCAACTTAGGGAATGGGCAGGAACTGAGGGGAGAGGTATATTGCTGCGCCTATTGTGAACT
>JAXHTA010000287.1:0-5304 GCA_034190285.1 Thermodesulfobacteriota bacterium
CAAAGCTGCCCTTGTCAGGGTCCTCCTGGAACGGGAACGTCTCGGGACTACAGGCATAGGTGATGGCGTTGCCATACCGCACGGAAAGCTGGACGGCGTTAGACACCCCATTGTTTCATTCGGGAGAAGCAAGAATGGACTTGAGTTCGATTCTATGGATGGACAACCCGCATACCTCTTTTTCCTGCTCGTGGCCCCCGAGAATACTTCCGGCGTTCACTTGCAGGTACTGGCACAAATAGCGAAAATCCTAAAGAGTAGCGCCTTCCGGAGAAAATTAATGGGGGCCGGCACTACAAAAGACATCTATCATATTATCATTCAAACTGATGAGGGGTTTGACCCCTCGGAGAGTTCTAGAAAGCTATGATCGGGTTGTTGATTATCTCGCACTGTGATCTGGGAAGAGAATTCTTGAATGCTGCGGAACTTATTTTGGGGCGAGTGGAAGCCGCTGATGCAATATCCATCACCGAGACAACAGAGAGTGAGGAAATGTTGAAAACAATTTCCGAAAAGATAAAGGCCCTTAACACTGGACAAGGCGTTCTTGTTCTCACTGATATGTTCGGCGGCACCCCCTCCAATCTTAGTCTTTCTTTCTTACAGGAACAGATGGTTGAGGTGCTGACTGGCATCAACCTTCCTATGCTGGTTGCAGTTGCCCGGGACCGAGATAGTCTGACGTTGAGTGAGCTGGGAGAAAAGGCACAGCAGGCAGGCAGAAGGAGCATCGCTTTGGCCGGAAAGTTGCTGAAATCGGAATGACCTCCCTCATAGATGTTACATCAAAGAATTTCCATTGGTTTCAGGATAATATCCTGGAGACAGAAAGGGCCTCCTTCCCGTCTCCCTGGAGTCTTAACATGTTTAGAGAGGAACTCAATAGGCCGATTTCACGCCTGTGGGTCCTGCTAATTAACAGAGAGTTCGGCGGGTATATCTGTTTCTGGATGTTGGGCGATGAGATTCATCTGATGAATATTGCCGTCCACCCTTCGAGACGTGGAAAAGGGTTGGCACGCTACCTTTTGACCAAAATGATTGAAGCCGGCGTATCCAAAGGGGTTAAGGCCGCGTGGTTGGAGGTCAGGCCCTCAAATATTGCCGCCAGAATTGTATATAAGAAAGGGGGATTCCGGGAGATAGCCCGTAGACCTCGATATTACAGGGACACGAATGAAGATGCTATTGTCATGTCCCTGTCCCTCTTTCAGGATGAGGCAGGCCGTCAGAAAGGCGGCTGAAATCTTCTTAGTTATCACAGACGAGGAATTACGGATTTAACAATAATTAGGGAGGTAGAAAATGGCGTTAAGAGTGGCTATCAATGGTTTTGGGCGAATAGGCAGAATGGTCTTCAGGGCGGGGCTCAACAATGGCAACATTGTTTTTTCTGCCATAAATGATCTCACTGACCCCCAAACCCTGGCACACCTATTGAAATACGACTCGGTCCATGGTATCCTTGATGCTGAAATCTCTAGCACGGACCATTCCCTGATCGTCGATGGTAAAGAAGTTGAGATATACACTGAAAAGGAACCATCCAGGTTGCCTTGGAATGAAATCGGTATTGAAACAGTCTTTGAATGCACCGGCCTTTTCAGGGACCGGGAAAAGGCTGCCGGCCATTTGGAAGCCGGGGCCAAGAAGGTAATTATCTCCGCACCGGCAAAGGGACCTGATCTTACGGTGGTCATGGGTGTAAATCATCACGATTATGATCCCCAAAGGCACCATATCGTCTCAAACGCCTCGTGCACAACGAATTGCCTTGCCCCTGTTTGTAAAGTCCTGCTGGATCGTTTTGGGATTGAGAAAGGGCTTATGACCACCACTCATGCCTACACTGGGGACCAACGTTTGCTTGATTTCCCACACAAAGACCTGAGAAGATCCAGGGCCGCCGCCATCTCTATGATTCCAACCACAACAGGGGCTGCAAAAGCCGTTTCTTTAGTCCTTCCACAACTGGAGGGCAAGCTGAACGGGATGGCCATTCGTGTCCCTACCCCTAATGTTTCGGTGGTGGATCTTGTCGCCCAGCTCAACAAGTCTGCTACTGTGGATGAAATCAATAACGCTATGAAAGACGCCGCAGAAACCTATCTCAAAGGGATCCTTGCCTTCTGCGATGAGCCTCTTGTGTCTATTGACTTTAATGGTGCCCGTGTCTCTTCCACGGTAGATGGGCCCTCTACAATGGTCGTAGGCGACATGGTCAAGGTTTTGGCCTGGTATGATAACGAATTCGGTTATTCGAGTCGAATGGTGGATCTGGCCTTATACATGGCAACAGAATAGCCACACATCTATTTTTTCCTAGGAAGCACGATACTTCTTGAGAGGTTGCTGTTTCGAGTGTGGGCATCATATCATCAGCCCGATTTCCTTCTTGATGGTTAATGAAGCTGATTCGGAGGTAGCATTTAAATGATCGAAAGGAAGCCTTTGATTGCAGGCAATTGGAAGATGAATCTGGACCTTGACGAATCATTTAAACTCGTTGAGGTAATTACGTCTGGGATTGACAAGTCTATCACGGTGGATGTGCTGGTCGCTCCTCCCTTTACGGCTCTTGCCGCGGTTAAACAGGCAATTGGAGATTCAAGGATTTTTTTGGGTGCCCAGAATATGCACTGGGAAATGAACGGGGCTTATACAGGTGAAATATCCGGCAAAATGCTTAATGAAGCAGGATGCACACATGTCATTCTGGGCCATTCGGAAAGGAGGACCCTTTTCAGCGAAACAAGCGAAACTATTAACCGCAAGGTAATGGCGGCGGTCCTATTGGGTCTAATTCCCATTCTATGCATAGGGGAAACGCTTGAAGAAAGAGAAAGTGGCCGGACATTCGATGTGATCAAGGAACAACTGGATGTCTCGCTGCAGACTCTTAGGGAAAACCAAGGCATGCCTCCTTCCACTATCCTGGCTTACGAGCCCGTGTGGGCGATTGGCACAGGCCGAACCGCTGCTCCAGAGCAGGCACAGGAGGTCCATGAATTTATACGTAATTGGCTTAAGAGGAGTTTTGGTGCTGAAACGGCTAACCAGGTTCGAATCCTGTACGGTGGTAGTGTGAAACCGGGAAATGTCGTGGATCTCATGGCAAAGACCGATATTGACGGCGCCCTGGTCGGAGGAGCAAGCTTGAGGGCAGAGTCCTTTGTTCAGCTCATCCGTTTTCAAGAGAATTAGCCTGGAGCAACAGTTCTCCTTGATCTTAGGACGCCCCCTGTGGGCCGTAAACAGGGGCCTGGCTAAGGCAGAAGGGGAGAAGGCCTTGGTGGGGGAGGCTGTCTTATGGAGCTCTCCTGTTTAAGATATAATTTTCTTGTTTTGTCTGCCTTCTTATTGTAAAGATAGAATTTCGATGGATTACTGAACTTTAAAGCCTAAAAAGGGGAAACAATTGAGGCCTGTAATTATTATAATACATGTGGCCGTTTGTATAGCTTTGATCCTGATAGTGCTTCTTCAGAGGGGCAAGGGAGCAGATATGGGGGCGGCCTTCGGCGGTTCCAGCCAGACCGTCTTCGGAAGCGGCGGTGCCAAATCATTCTTGCATAAGGTTACCACCGTAACAGCAATCGTATTCATGCTGACTTCCCTGGCCCTTTCGTTTTTCTTTGGAAACGCACGCACCTCCTCCATCATGGAAGGCGTTGGACAAACGGAGGTTCCCGTTGCAGAAAGCGCCGGGACGCCCGCCCAGACCAAAGAGGCCGAGGAGAAGCATTGATTTCATGGATACATGTGCCGAAGTGGTGGAATCTGGTAGACACGCTATCTTGAGGGGGTAGTGGGTTATGCCCGTGCGGGTTCAAGTCCCGCCTTCGGCACCATAAAAAGCGACTGGAGCCTTGTGGAATTTTGGTGGGCCTGGGAGGGATCGAACCCCCGACCAATTGATTAAGAGTCAACTGCTCTACCAGCTGAGCTACAGGCCCCCAATTTTATTAATCCTTTTGCATGGCGCGCCCGGCAGGACTCGAACCTGCGGCCTACGGGTTCGAAGCCCGGCGCTCTATCCAACTGAGCTACGGGCGCGAGGTAGGAATCATTCTTAGCAGGGATGATTTTCCTTGTCAACAGTATTTCGCAAGAAAAAAGTTGACATTCATGATATTCTTCTTTATACTAAAAATTTACGTTTCAGTGAGACAGTACTCTATTATGCGAACATTCGTTGCTAAAGAAAAGGAAGTAATCAAAAATTGGTACGTGGTTGATGCCAGAGATAAGGTATTGGGAAGGTTAGCCACACAAATAGCTGTGCGCCTGCGAGGCAAGCACAAGTCCATCTTCACCCTCCACGCGGATACAGGTGATTTCGTTGTGGTTGTTAACGCCGATAAGATAGCGCTGACCGGCAAGAAATGGGAAAACAAGGTCTATTATCGACACAGTGGCTATACGGGGGGTCTGAAACAGATTTCGGCCAAAGGGCTGCTCGAAAAGAAACCGGAGGACATTCTGCGTCTTGCCGTCAAAGGGATGCTTCCCAAGAACAGCTTGGGTCGCCGTCAACTTAAGAAATTGAAGATTTATGCTGGTTCAGATCACCCGCATCAGGCCCAGCAGCCGGAGATATTGGAGATTTGAATGGCAGGGGAGCAATTCTACGCCACTGGAAAAAGAAAGACAGCCGTTGCCAGAGTCTGGATGAGACCGGGGAATGGTCAGATTACAATCAATAAAAGACCTATGAAGCAATATGTAGTCCGGGAAGCGGACAGGATGCTGATCCTGGAATCACTCAAGTTGAGCAACCTGGTCGACAAGTTTGACATTAATATAAATGTCAGGAGCGGAGGTATTTCCGGGCAGGCAGGGGCTATCAGACATGGCATAAGCAAGGCGCTTGTCATTGCGCAGCCTGAATTGCGGGATGTGCTCAAAAAGGGCGGACTTTTGACCAGAGATTCGAGAATGAAGGAACGAAAGAAGTACGGTCAGCCCGGTGCGAGAGCCCGGTTCCAGTATTCAAAACGTTAGGCGCTTCTTCTTTATATCCGATTAGTGAACGCATGGGGAGCTTATTACTGGCTCCCCTTTTTAGTTCTGTTTTTTGAGAATCACGTTCTCCGGACCATGTCGTTTGAGATACCCCATGCCCGAGAAAAATATCAGACTGATTCTGGCCTATGATGGAAGCGGCTATCATGGCTGGCAATTTTTTCCACCGGGTTTGCCTGTTCAATGGCGCGCCACTCTCCATGGTCGTTTACCATCAGCACGGGCGTGCCGTCCTCCCGTCTTTGGACCTGGTAGGCCGCGTCATTCAGGCTCCAG
>JAXHTA010000288.1:0-5295 GCA_034190285.1 Thermodesulfobacteriota bacterium
GGCCAGAACCATCGTCAACATATTTTTCAGCTTTTTCCTTTCCATTCGTTAGCTCCTTTCCACTAATTAAAGTTGCAAAGTCAGAGTAAGGAGTTGTGAGAATACCGAACCCTCCTGACTCTTCGGCTCTTTTAATAGCCATCGATGCAGTTGTCGCGCCCTAGGATGTTGACGACCATTACTAGGACATCCTGAATGTTTATTACCTCATCAGGAGCGACACAATCGGGCGGGGCGCCGGTAGGCACATCGCCGGCCACAAATTCACATGAAGTAGGCGTGTATGTCTCAATCAGTATTTGAATGTCTCTTACGACATCAAATATATTCACCAGTCTGTCACCCACCGTCCCCGATACTGAATCATAGGGCCAGGGATCTCCGTAGATGCCAAAGAAGAAGCCGCCCGGATCTTCCGCTGCCGTTAAAGGATTATCGTTCACATCGGTGATGAGGAGATTCTGTGAAGTAAGCATAGCACAGGAATTGGCTCCTGCCGAAGGATCAACATCATAGCGAAGAATGAGGATAGGACCATCACCTGCGTCAAGGAGAGAGCCTTCCTGCGAATACAATACGAGCCTCACGCAGCCGTTTTCTTCAAAATCGTCTTCAAAGTCCACAGTAAATCCGGCGGTGCGAGCCGTGAGTTCGATATCATCCACACTCGGCAGACTGAGCGTGCCTGCATCGCAGATATCCACCTGGATGCCTGATACAGGAACCGCGTTTGTCAGGCTCAGCTCCACTCTTCTATCGGTGTCTCCGGGATTTCCCGCCCCGTTTCCGATATCAAAGGTCTGTGTGGAGCATGACCACTCGTTCTGCTTGCAGTTGTTGCTCTCATTACTTTCAGCGACCTCGTCATTGGTGTCGGCGCAGACCTCGATAGTATCGCTGCCATCGGAGCAGGTAAGCGGGCCATCAAAACTGCCTGAATAGGAAGCGCCGGGATCCAGCGCAGGACAACTATCTGTTGTCTGAGGGGCTCCATCAATAGTCAAGCTAGTGGTGCTTGCCCCGCAGCAGTCCCTCCCTGATTATCTACCGTATAGTTGATCCTGTAAGTGCCTGACTCAGGGTCGATCCATTCCTCGGACTTGACGCTGACGATGAGGTCAGGTTCCCCAGGATCTGTTGAGACAATCTCCAGGTATGCGGAAAAGTCCCCATCATCATAGCACTCCCTTGACGCCATATTCTGATGGACGGAAGGAAGCTGTTGTTCATCCTGGGACAAAAGGATCATCCCGTTGTCCCTGACCTTCTCTATGTTGCCTGATAAAAGGGTGGTGACATCAATGGTGGTATCCCAGTCGTTTCCGGCCGGTAGCGTCCCGCTGGAGCTGACGCTGGTATCGTGATCTCCCCCTGTCAAGGTATTCCAGCTATCGGTCTCCTCATCAAAAGGGGCATTTAGCGCATACAAGAAGATATCCCCGCCCACGCCCCCGCCGGTTCCTGTTGCAGTATTTTCGGAAAAGGTGCAGTTGACGATCATAATCGTTCCCAGATCGCCCTGGGATCCACTGATGCATATGCCGCCGCCGTTTTGAGTTTCGTTGTTGATGAAGAGACAGTTGGTGAACGTTATGGTCTTGTCCCAGTCTCCATAGGTAGCTACCGTGCCGTATCTGCCCACGGTATTGTCTTCAAAGGAGCAGTCGCTGATGGTTGCGTCTGAGTCGACTATCATTGCGCCGCCATCTTGATCAGAGATGTTTCCGGTAAACTTGCAGCCTGTAACGGTGTTTTCGATGTTGTCATCATCAAGAAACAAGGCGCCGCCATTCGGTGAACTATTTCCGATAAATTCGCAGTCGACGATGGTCATACTGTCACCGTAGTTTAATATAGCCCCTCCTTTGTTATTTGCCGTATTTCCTTCGAATATGCACTTGGAGACGGTGATATAGCCGTCATCATTGAATATTGCGCCGGCGTGGTATGCCGTACTCTGATTATTCAGGAATGTACAGTTGGTGACAGTCAGATTGGTTTCATAAACTCCGCATTCACCGTTCCATAATCCGGCGCCTTTATCGCTGGTCTGCCCGTTGACAATGGTCAACCCGTCTATTGAGGCATCACTGGTTATGTAAACGCATCGAGTAGTGTTGTTGCCATCCACAGTGGTCACATTGGTCTCCCAATCTCTCTGCTCCAGCAACGTTTCTGTGCCGGTAAACCCTCCATATATGGAAACCACCTCATCCACATTTATCTGCGTTGCAAGGACATAGGTTGCCGTTTTCACCCAGATCTCATCTCCTGCACCGGAGGCGTCGATGGCTTCCTGGATAGTAGCAAAGGCCTCTTCCCAGCTTGAACCGTCACCCGAGGGCGGGTCATTATCAACATACCAGACTGTGCTATAGGTGATCTTGAGGTATGCGGAAAAATCCTCTGCATCAAAGCATTCCCTTGAAGCAATATTCTGATGGATTGAAGGGGTCTGATATTCATCCTGAAACATCAAAACCATCCCGTTATCCCTCACCTTGTCCAGGTTTCCTGTCAAAAAAGTGGTGACATCAATGGCGGTCTCCCAATCGTTGGTGCCGGGGAGGGTTCCGCCGGAGCCTACGCACGTATCATAGTCACCGCCAGCCAGGGTATTCCAGGTATCGGTGTCCTCATCGAACGACGTGTTGAGGGCATACAAGAAAACATCACCGCCCGCGCCCCCGCCGGTGTGTATGGAGCCGGACAGATTCAGGGCGGCGCTTTGTATCGAAGACGCATTAACACTGTCGGGGATCTCGAACTTGAACAGTCCCCGAGCTATGCCGTAATGGTGAATCGTATCGGTGGCAAGCAAGGCCCTTACCTTGTGATTGAAGTTGGCATCGGGATAGCCCTCGTCAAGATAGATATCTGCGATATTCGGGCACAGGTATGTTTCTCCGGCAAGTCCTAAATCTACCTCCAATTCCAGGTATGGCGCATTGGCGATATCTTTCAGGGAGCCAATCGTTTGATTAACGTCAACCTCTTCATCAGATACTTTAATTAGCATTCCAAAGCGCCTCACGAGGTCAAGGTTTCCGGTAAGAAGGGTAGTTACATCGATGCTGTTCCATCCGGAAGCAATTGTGCCGGAAGAAGAGATATTCGTATCGTAATCACCTTCCGCCCCCGGATTGGTCCAATAGTACTGGGCAGGTCCTGCCTTCCCCCGGATATTCCAGGTGGCCCCGTCGATATGCTTTCCCTGTGGGTCGTCATGGTGCTTCTCATAACAGTTAGTGGTCAGGGCATAGATGTCGATGGCGGGAGAAGATCCGGTTTTACCGTAAAGATAAAGGGTTGCGTTTTGAATCTGACCTGCCTCAACAAAAGAGGGGGTATTCAACCTGATTATTCCCCGGCAAACCGCCGCGCCGGCAGAATTCCCTGATACAGTCATATCAGTATCAGCGCCGTAGTTGATATCCGGTGATCCTTGATCGAGATAGGTGTCTGTCAAGCCGGCACAATTGTAAGTCGTGGCGGTTGCTGCCTGGTGCCCCAAAAGTGCAAGGGTCATAAACGCCAAGATTGAAGAAAGAAATCTCTCCATTTTTCTCTCCTTTTTGCTCTATGGTTTACTTGGCTCCATTGATCCCGGTCGAAAGACCAGAAACAATACTGTACAGACTTCTTTGCTCACGGAATGAGGAACAACAATATTTCAGCTTAATTGGATTCTTTTGGAGCGCCGATTGCTTCAATTGCCGATTCAGCAGCGCCTAATCTGTCTTAATATTTCTTCTGCTTCGGTCTTAGTCATGGGCGTTGTGTCATGATGCAGAACATCCAAGCCCGACCTCTTTGAGTTGTTATAAAGGGCGGCAAAGACCTCTGCCTTTTCATACTTGCCTATGTCTATCATTCTGATCTCCATACTCCTTGAAGCCTCTTGGCAGTTATTTCCTCAAAAGCCGATCTAAAAACTTCGCACACAAAAAAGGCCGGCACCGTGTTTAAAAACCAAGAGTGCCGGCCTTCCTGCAAAGCAACTACTGCTGCCTCAAAAAAACCATTCTCCTTTCCAAACACGGGAGGCGTTACTGTTTCCGGCAACACCCATCGGCCATCTCCCGTAGAGTTCCCATCCTTAGGGCAGATGACTCGGAGATAAGTTGTCTTGTGATAACACTATTCGTTCAAGCGAGTGTGCTCAGCTCAAAATTTCCTCCATCGAAATATCAAGATAAGTGAACCTTGATAAGAATCCGTGGGCAAATCTCCGGGGTGCAAAGACGAGAAGATTATATGGCCATCCCGTCAGGAGGTTGTAACAGGATGAAGAAGGTACCAAGAAATGCCATATATTTGCCCACAGACCCTTATCAAGAGCCACTCACCAACCCCTTACACAAAAAAAAGGCCGGCACTGTGTTTGAAAATCAAGAGTGCCGGCCTTCCTGCAAAGCAACTACTGCTTCTTCAAGAAAAAGCCATTCTCCTTTCCAAACACGGGAGGCGCTGCTGTTTCCGGCAGCACCCATCGGCCATCTCCCGTAGAGTTCCTGTCCTTAGGATAGATGACTCGGAGAACCAATTTTCCATGCGCAAGCGGTATGAGTTCCAGAAGTTGCGTCTGACGTGTTTGTCAGATACTAAGAGCCCTCAATCACAACGTCGCTCCCACTTCTTGAAGACCTACCGTGTGGTGCTGGTTAATATTAGAATATTTCAGCAATATTTTGTCAAGTATTTTTTTTTAAAAAAATGCCTTGCTAAGGTAACCCTCCAAATTACTTTTAATTACCATGGTTAACAATGGCTTCACTCCACACAGCTAAGGCACTGAAGAGAGGCATTCGACCCTGAGAAATGCTGGTCCTGTAAGACATCCTTATTGCCCGCTTCCCAAGCCCTAAAAATCTGCGCGAGGCCTTTAGCCTGATATGCAGATTCTTGGCAGCAGGACATGATCGGGATGTCCTTCACATCCCAAGTTAACAGCAAATCCATAATTGACCACTGCTGAAGTAAGTGGGTCTCTTTCTTAAAGGCCGCAAAGTTTTGCCTCATTTCAGAAAACGACGGTGTTGCCGTAAAATTCATCCGAGGACGGCCCCATAGTAGGAGGCCCACTCAATAAACCGCCGCTTTTTCCGCCTGTACTGAGGTAGTATTCAATTAGCCAGGGGGCGTTGAACGTGCGGGGTAAGAATTTACGTTGCGGCCTTCAAAAAAGAGACCCACATGGCCCTTTTGTATTCCCGGACTTTTTGAGAACTTAACTATACATGAAAGAAACTGTAAAGATTCTTACAGTTTCTTCGGAGCCTTTTGAAACGAATG
>JAXHTA010000289.1:0-5295 GCA_034190285.1 Thermodesulfobacteriota bacterium
AGGTCAGATGCTTTAACATAAGAGAGGGCCTAACAAGGACGGATGACCGTCTTCCTTCCAGGTTCCACAGAACCCCCCTGGAATCGGGGCATGTCATCACTGAGCAGGAGCTATCAGCCATGCTCTCCAACTACTATCGCTTGCGTGGATGGGATCAGGAGGGAAGGCCGCATTTTTCTTGACCTGAGAGCGTTTTCTTTATATGAGCGTAACACCTCGGTAAACAGAATATGACGCCACATCAATTCTAGAAAGGCGGACAAAATGTACAATGCCAGTGATTTAAGAAAGGGATTGAAGATTCAAATCGAAGACGAGCCGTATATCGTCACTGAATTCCAGTTTTCTAAACCGGGGAAGGGGCAGTCCCTTTACCGCTGTAAACTAAAAAACATGATGACAGGGGTTACCATCGACCGGACCTATCGCTCTGGAGATACCTTTCGACCCGCTGATCTGGAAGAACGCAGGATGCAGTTTCTTTACGGCCAGGAAGATCAATTCTGCTTCATGGATCTTGAGACCTTCGATCAGACATTCCTCTCCTCAGAACAGGTAGGTGATTCAAAGAACTATCTAATTGATAATTTGGAGGCGGATATCCTTTTTTTTGGCAATAAGGCCATTGGTATCACATTGCCCAATTTTGTGGACATGCTGGTGACAATTGCGGAGCCCTGGGTAAAGGGGGATTCCGTTTCAGGAGACAGCAAGCCAATTACAGTGGAGACCGGCTATGTCCTGAGGGCCCCCCCGTTCATTGAAGCGGGCAGCAAGATAACCATTGATACCCGAACCGGGGAATATGTTACCAGGGTCAAAGAATAAATCCCCTTGCGACGAACAGAGGAGGCTGGCCGGTCGCAAACGACACCTTTGGAGACGGGCCCGCATGCTCCAGGCTATCAGGCTGTTTTTTGTTGAGCATGATTACCTGGAGGTTGAGACCCCGCATCTGATCCCAGCCCCCGCCCCCGAGCCCCACATTGACGCCATAAAAGCCGGAGACTTTTACCTGCATACCTCTCCTGAATTATGCATGAAGCGATTACTGGCAGCCGGTTATCCCAGAATATTCCAGCTCACCAAGTGTTTTCGCGCCGGTGAACGAGGAAATCTCCACTTGCCGGAGTTTTTGCTCCTCGAGTGGTACAGGGCCGGCCTGGACTATAGGGCACTAATGGAGGAGTGTGAGGCACTGATCTTGTCGGTGTCCCGAAGTCTCGGCAAGGGAGAACAGATCACATACCAGGACACTGAAATCGATCTGCGAAGTCCCTGGGAAAGGATGCCAGTCCGTAAGGCCTTTGATCGCTATGCATCTTTGCCCCTTAAAACAGCCCTTGAAAAGGACTGCTTCGATCAGGTCATGGTCTCAGAAATCGAACCGAACCTGGGCGTAAACAGGCCGACCTTCCTCTATGACTATCCTGCCTCATTGGCTGCCCTGGCCAGGTTGAGGCGTGATGACCAACGTTTTGCCGAGAGGTTCGAGATCTACATGGCAGGCCTGGAGATGGCCAACGGTTTTTCGGAACTGACCGACGTCCGAGAGCAAAGGGCCAGGTTTGAAAGGGATCGACGGCACAGACATGAAACAGGGAAAGATGTCTATCCAATGCCTGAGAGCTTTCTAAAATCCCTTGATCATATGCCGGAGGCCGCAGGCATTGCGCTTGGTGTGGACAGGCTTGCAATGATATTCACCGGCATGCCAAGAATCGACGATGTGGTCTCTTTTACGCCGGAGGAGGTGGGATAGTTTCCGAGCGAAAATATATAGTCCCTGGGGCTCATGAGTCTTGTAGCGCCTTTTGAAACTCTGTATAATCCTCCGGCGTATCAATGTCCCTGTCGTCGTAAAATCTGTCCGGCTCGATCAGGCAGACAGACTTATCATATTTCTGGAACAAGCCACGGGCACCCGTATCTCCCTGCAACTTGAGCAGTTCGGGATACAAGTTGCGGTTGAATATGACCGGGTGAGACCGTTTTTGCTCGACTTCGACGGCCCCGATTGGAAACCCGGAATCCAGATACCGATCGAGAAGGAGGTTAATCAAGTTGGCGTCGATGTGGGGCATATCTGCCAGTAGGATCATCACATGATCATGGCTCTTTTTTACAATTGACAGTCCTGCTATTATTGATGAACTGATACCTTTTTTGTAGTGCCTGTTTTCAATAACACTCAGCTTCGGATCCTCAAGAAATCGGCCAATGACTTCCTTTATCTCTTCTGCCTGATGTCCCAAGACCAGAACTACCTTATCAAGGTCAGATTTCAAGACCTCACCCAATACCCGCTCAAGCAAAGTCACACCTTCAGCCGCCAGTAATTGCTTTGGCCTACCCATCCGGGTCGAGGCCCCTGCGGCAAGGAGCAAGCCAGCTATCTTTTCCTGATTCCGGTCCATCTATAACCTTACCTTTATTGATTTTACCGGCAGGCCCTTAGTAAGATGAGGATAATGGGGACTTAATGCCTGCGAACATTTTTCCAGGTGAAGTAACTGCCTGAGCACACCCGATAGTCAAACTCACTCACAGGGGGACTTTCTTCCCCTTCCCCCTCTTTCCTTTTTTTTGGCACCCCTGATGATACCCTGAATCTCTCTGGGAAAAGACTCCACAAAGAGGATGAGTTTTGCCTGTTCTTGAGGAGACAAAATCTGTTTTAGTTCGCCAAGTTTTTCCTTCTCCAACACTTCCCGTGCAGACTGGTTTTTCTCCAGTTTTTCGATCAGATCTTCCAGCTTGGATTCCTCGATGTCTTCATCTTTCAAGCATTTCTGCAGGTCTTTCATAAGTTCGGCCTTCTCCTTTTCCAGTCCGACTTTTTCATTGTCAAACTGGTGGAGCAACGGGAATAATTTATCCGCCTTTTCTTCCGAAAGGTTCAACTCTTCAGTCAACCTCCACATCCTGATTAAGCCGATTCTCTTTCGGAGGTCGTCCCTGTCTTCAGGTGAAAATGGAGGGTGTCTTAATTCTCCAAACCTAGGGCTTTCGTGGTGAGGAGGAAGCTCAGGAGGCTCAAAAGATCTTGAAAACGTGACATCAATAAACCCCACAAAAAAAATAGTTACCGATAAAACGAAAATCATCCAATTTCTTTTTTGATTCATGTTTTCTCCTTTCTTTGTAAGAAATTAGCCTTCTGCAAACAAGGCGCTTTGACCCGTGGGGGTCTCTTTTGGCAAAACCGCGTCACCAATTATGTTAGAGGATATCGCAAGCGCAATTCTTCAAAGACAAACTCAATCTCCTGCATGCCGAGATCCTCGATTTCCCAGAAGATTTTGTCGCCGTTCAACAATCCACACGTCGTGTAACAAATATCTTCTAAGGGTTCTGTTCTGCTAACCAGGATTGATAATGCGCTATATAACTCTTTAATTTCTAAAGAAGAGGTCTTTTTGATCTCTCCTCCAGAGAATAGAAAGGCATTCTCCGAGGATGCCAAGACGTCTTCAATAAGTTCCGGAGGATAGCCTTCTTTTAAGATGACCTCCTCCAAATTCCGGCCGGCAAACTTAAACTGTGTTCTTGGCTCTGACGGATCGAATGCCAGCTTCAGACAGATAAGACAAATCAAAAGCACACTGGCTATTGCCCCAATAGAAACGTATCGGACTTTTTCTGCGAATAAGATACTTGTCAAATTCGCCGTAGCGCCCTTCGGCCATAGGAATAGCCTGTATTTGGCACGAACAGGTTTTTGTGATGAGAGTTCTTTCTTCACGTTCAACAAGAATTCATCCCAGAAATCCTCTCCCGGATCCTTGAGTCCACTTGATTTCAAGGCCTCCAGCGTCTTTTCAATTGTCTTAAGTTCATCGCTGCAACGGGTGCAGGCGACAAGATGGTTGGCCAACATCTTTTTGGTGTCTTCTTTGAGTTCTCCTTCAAAGAAATCGAGCAAAAGCGATTTGACCTTCCTGCATTTCATCACAGATTTTCTCCTTTAGGTGTAAGAACGGATTTCAATTTCTTGATGGCCTGATGGAAATTCGCCTTTGCCGTCCCTACGGGACACCCCAATACACTGGAAATTTCGGCATAGGAGAAACCCTTATAAATTCTGAGGATTAATGTGATACGCTGCTTTCGTGGGAGTCGGTTGACCAGGCGAAAGAGTTCTCTTTCCTCCTCCCTTGAGACTACGCTGCTGAGCGGATTTGACGGGCTGACTAGCTCAAGCCCATCCAAATCCGTCTCATTTTTTCTTGAACGTCCGCGTAAGTGATTCTTGCTGAGGTTGACGGCAATCCGAAAAACCCAGGTCTTAAACTCCGACTTCCCCTTAAATCTATGAGCATTTCTAAAGACCTGGACAAATGTGTTCTGTGCCAGATCCTGAGCTTCCACCTCATTGCCTAACAGGCGAAGGGCAAGGAAGTATATGGTTTTCTGGTGCCTCAGCACCAATTGGTCGAAGGCCCGTGGGTTCCCCTTTTTGAACTCATGTAACAGCTCTATATCCGATTTCACTTTTGTCCCTGTTTTCTCATCCTATTGGACACCAGGAATTACCAAAAGGTTTATTTTTTTCGGACATGACATTTTGAACACGTGGTAGGTCCGTGGGGATTCCCTGCCTTTTTTTCCGTTCTGTGGCACTTTATGCACAACTTGTTCATAACCTGCTTCTTTTGGAGGACTCCCATGGCCTTTAATCTTCCCAAGGCCCCCCGTTCCAGAGGAAACAGGGTGTGACAGGTATTGCAGTCATCGAGTGCCTTTTGATGTCTGTGGTGAGGAAATGGTACTATTCCACGTTTCCCGCCTTCAAGCTGTATCTTTTCGGCACCCGTATGATATTCTGCTGCTCTTGTTGACAGGGTGATAAGGATACAGACCATCAACTGTGTAATCGCGTGTATCAAGACCCTTTTTGTTGTCAAGTAGTGTGTCTGGTTCTTATGCATGGCTTGTCTCCCGGGGTTGTTGTGGTTATTTCTTGCCCAATTCGGTCCAGACTTTCTGCACACCCTGAACCTTTGAACGCTTGAACGATTAATTGTAAAGCACGCCATGTTATGTTATCTTTCCTCCATTTAAGGAGGTGGACTAATATGTCAGAAAAGCAGTATCTTATTAATGAGATAAGTGTAAACAATTCCTGGCGGCTATTCAAGATCCTGGCTGAATTTGTCGATGGTTTTGAGGACTTGTCAGATGCGTTTCCCTGCGTGACTATCTTCGGTTCCGCCCGCGTACTTCCGGGCGATGATTTCTACGAAAAGGCCACAGTTATCGCCAGAAAACTTGCGGAAAACGGTTTCAATGTCA
>JAXHTA010000029.1:0-15700 GCA_034190285.1 Thermodesulfobacteriota bacterium
CAAGGCCTTCGGTTCTTGATTAATGCCTTTTACTCTGCAATAGGCCATGAGTGATGCGCCGTCTGATATATCCGCGCGCAGGCATATTTCACCTCCATCAGGCGAGAACTTTACTGCGTTTGACAGAAGGTTATACAGGATTTGCTTTAACTTGCGTTCATCTGCCCGTATGGTCTCGGGGACGCCGTCAATGTGAGTTGAAAGCCTTATACCGTGCTTCATTGCCTTTTCCTTGATCATGATCAGACTGTTCGTAAGAATCATCGCCAGATTTATATCCGTCAAATCCAAATCCAGCTTGCCAGCCTCCACCTTGGAAAGATCCAGGATATCATTTATGAGACTAAGCAGATGGCGGCTGCTGTGGAGCACGTCGTTGAGGTATTCCTTTTGAAGTTCATTCAAGTCCCCGAAGTTCTGGTCCACTACCAGCTCGGTGAACCCTATGATGTGATTTAGGGGAGTGCGAAGCTCATGGCTCATGTTGGCCAAAAAATCTGACTTGGCAAGGCTGGCGGCCTCGGCGACCTCCTTGGCCTTCTTTAGCTCGACCACGGTCTCCTCAAGTCGCTTGTCACGCGCCTGAATCTGCCCCAACATCTCGTTTAATCCGTCAATGAGAATGCCCAACTCATCACTGCTGTTCTTTTGGACCCTGACTGAATAGTCCTTTTCATCAGAAACGCTCTTCATGGTTTCAGCTATGGCTGCTATCGGCTCTGATACAACTCGCTGAAGTCTTGATAACATGACATAACTAATTAAGAATATCGCACATACCAGACAAACAACGACAATGGCAAACCATTTAAGGGTCGAAGAGAATCCTTTCAGATCGGCCCTGATGTGGACCTTGCCGATCAATTTGTCGTTTAGAACGATCGGCTTTACAAGGTCAATAAAGTCTTCTGAGAACCGATGTCCATCACGAAGGAGTCTTATCACCTCTCTGCTTTCCTTGTTAAGACTTGACTCTACGAGATCAGAATCTGATGACCGAAAATATGGGTTTTCTTTGTTTAGGAATGATGCGAACACCTCTCCGCTGCTCGTTTGAATGCGGGCTTCCACGACATGAGGTTCGGCGCTCAGGGCCATTAGAATCTCCTTGGCGGTTTCCGGATCCAAAAAGACTAACGCGGCCGTGCTGTTTATCCCGATGACTTGTGCTAAGGTCGAGATATTATCAATCATCCCACGCCGAAAAGAAATGAGTCCGTTTGTGATAAATACGGCGGATACCAGGAATACCACCAAACCAGAGGTCAACATGATGATTGCACTGACTTTGTGTCTGATTGGAAGGGCGGAAAATCGTGACATTATTTCTTTCCTTCTTCCCGTTCGGTCTCGACAATCCTGGCAAGCTTCAATAGCTTCGAGCTGATTCCCAGGCCCGAATCTCTTGCTCTCTCGGCATTGACCTCCACGTGTACCCTGGTTTTTTTTCGAACCAGATTGACCATGCCGCCGAGACTGGCGAATCCCCGAACTTCACCGACCGTAAGGACATAGGAGTTTCTGGTGACCTCGAAGATCTGGGACAGAGGTTCTTTGTGTGACGAGCCGATGAAAAGAACATGACAGTCTCGAATGTCCGCAATACCTGAAAACCGTTTTACGGCTATCTGCCTTCCTCCGACTCTTTCGCCGTGGACGATTCTGTCCAGAAAACCGCCGAAAGGGTCCTCTCCGAGGATGCCGATTTCAAGCGGGACATCCGGGCCTTTAAAGGCTTCAGACGGCCACGAAACAAAATTTGCCAGGTTAAAAAGAAATACGGCCTTGATCTTGTATTCCTGGAACACCTCAGATTCGGCATGAAGATCGGGGGGGGGCATGAGAAGTGTGCACATAAAAAACACAAGACCTGTTCGCGAAATCCGGTTGATCATGCGGGCTACCCAAGAACAAATGTTGTCAAAGACCGATCTATTCTCTCTCCGGCTTCTACGCATTCTGGCTTGCTCCATTAGAAATGCCAAGTGATCTTGCCATACAGGCTGCGTTCGACTTCGGTAGGGGAAATATCCAAGAACTCCGGCAAAAACTCGGGATGGTGGCTGTCGAGCAGGTTTTGCCCAACGATGGATAATTCAAAGTCTTCCAGGGGCCTCCAGGCCAGGCGGGCATCGAGGGAGACGTAGCTTCCCACTTCCATAGTAGGGAGATTGTCCGTATATTGACACCACACATCGAATTCCAGATGCCCGGGCAGGTCCATGGAAGACTGGAGGGAAAACTGGTGATCAGGGCTTTCACCTTCCGCTCCTTCTGAAGATGTGTCCAGGCTGTCCCTGTCCATGTGAAGCTGCATCTTGAGAAAGGTATACGTAGATCGAATGCACCACCACTCCGATACCTGCCAGGCTGCAACCAGTTCTACCCCGTAAGTGTCTCCATCCATTTTGTTGTCTATAAATAGAGGGCCTGTGAAATGAACTGGATCAGTTACAGTTTCAAGGTAGGGAAGGCCGGGTTCAATGGTTCGAAGATTATCGTACTTGTTGAGGAAGGCCGCTATGTCCACAGAAACAGTATCTACAGGGCGGACCCTGTAGCCTATTTCCCAGGCAAGCAGGGCCTCGGATTCGAAGTCTTCATTACCACGCAGGGAGATTAGGAAAGGAAGGGGGGACGGGTTTTCAGGAACACCGGGCGGGATCGCCTGGAGGGTTAGCATGACATCTTGTTCGACTCGAGAGGGCGTCCTCACTGCCCGCGCGACTGACATCCAAACCGAATGGTCCTCGTCAGGCGTCCATAGCAGCCTGGCGCCGGGCTGGATCTCGGATCCGGTATAGTCATTGTGTTCGAACTTGGACCCAAGAGTTAGGCAAAGGCGGTCCTTGATCAGCATGATTTTGTCCTGAACAAAGGCGCTGAAAAGGTCGCTTTCGCGCCTTTCCGGGTCCACCTTAAAGCTGACCAGGCCATTGATATCATCATGGATGGTGCGGTAGCCGAGGCCCCACAGTAATTCCTGTCGGTCGCTCAATGCAAACCGGTGTTGCAGATCGACTTCAAAGATGTCGTGAAAGAGGCGACCCAGTTCTTCCTTACGCTCACTGTAGTCGTAATATGCGTGGAACACCAATTCAGAAGACTCTGAAAATGCGCGTCTCCAACGCATAAGGATGTTTCTTCCGGCGGTTTCCGAATCCTCGCTAAAGGAAATCATGTAAGGATCAGTCAGGGTTGCAAAGCTAATCGTCTGGCCGGTATCACCTTCATAGATATCTCCCTGCAAGGTCAGGCTATTGCGTTCCGATGCCTGCCAATCAATCCGGAACCCGCCTTGCGAGATGTCCCAGTTGTCTGTTGCGTCTTCACCCGATGCATAAACCGAATCGTCTCTGTTGACGTACTTCGCATATACCCGGTAATGGGCATTGTTTCCCAGCTTTGCACCGTAACGAATAGCTCCGAAGCCCCGCTCTTCGGTCCCGGCGCCCGCGCTCACCAGTCCCCCCTGGGTCTCTTTCGCTGCTCTGGTTATAATGTTAATCACCCCGTTGACCGCATTTGCCCCCCACAACGTTGCGCCCGGACCTCGAATGACCTCTATACGGTCAATATCCTCCAAAAGGGTATCCTGAATGTCCCAGAAAACTCCTGAGTACAAGGGTGTGTATACTGTGCGGCCGTCGATCAGGACCAACAGCTTGTTGGCGAGGCGGTGATTGAAGCCGCGGGATGTGATGGCCCACTTGCTGGCATCGATGCGAGCCACCTGAAGCCCCGGCGCCATGCGTAACGCCTCGGGAATACTCGTTGCGCCGGAACGTCGGATGTCCTCCCGTGTAATGACAAAGACTGCTGCCGCTGCCTCGGAGAGCTTTTCTCTCTTTTTTGATACCGACGTCACCTCGAGTTCGAGTAAATCCTCGATGCTTAGTCTCTTGAGATACAAGACTTCTTCGTCCACATGAGCCTCGCCGGCCCGACAGATCGACATCACCAACAGGCACAACAGAACGCCAAGCACCGCGCCGGCCAAACACGGCGCAATCGAGCACGTGCCCCGCTTGTCCTGTTTCTTGTTCGGATGTCTCATATGGACCCCTGTCCTCGCATTACCCTCACCCAACCATTTCCGTTAGATGTTCAACAATTTCACTATCCAGCTTGCCTTCCTTTGCCTCCTGGCGCAAAATCCCTAGGGCCTTACCCTTTGGCATCCCTTTGCGGTACGGACGATCCGTGACAAGGGCATCATAGATGTCAACCACTGCCATAACGCGGGCCGGCACGGAAATCTCATCTCCTTTCAGACCGTCCGGGTAGCCGGAGCCGTCAAGTTTTTCATGATGATGACGAATAACCTCAAGGGCCTCTCCTATATTTTTCGCAAGAGGCAGGCAAATCCTGTAGCCCGCATCAGGGTGTTCCTTCATGACGTCCCATTCCTCCGGATCCAGAGGTCCGGGTTTGTTTAAGATATCCTCGGAAACGCCGATCTTGCCGACATCGTGGAGTATGCCACCGAGCCTTATGGCCTCAATTCCTCTCCCGGAGATGCCTATTTTTCTTCCAAGTGCCACAGCCATATTTGCCACTCTCTGTATATGCCCTTGGGTATACGCATCTTTGGCCTCAACTGCACTGGCAAGAGAAAAAAGGACATTTTCAATGCTGGCCAGATTATTGTTGAGGGACTTTACGTTGATGAGGGACTTTACTCTGGCAAGAAGCTCCACTTTGTTGGGCGGCTTGGTAAGAAAGTCATCAGCGCCGGCCTCAATACCCCTAACTTTGGCCTCTATGTCGTCCAGGGCCGTTATCAATACGACAGGAATGAGGCGTGTTGTCTCATTTCCTTTCAGTCGGCGGCAGACTTCGTAACCATCCATTCCGGGCATCATGACGTCCAGCAAAATCACGTCTAACTCCACCTTTTTGACTATGGACAAGGCCTCCTCTCCCTTCAATGCCTTGATGACTTCATAGTCCAGGGGAGAAAGAAGGGCCTCCAACAGCTTTGCGTTTCGCGGCTCATCATCGACCACTAATATCTTTGGTTTTTCCAGGACAACAGGTTTTGTCTCGTTTTCAAAGCAGTGGACCCTGTTTTTCCCTCTGATTTTGGCTTGCAACAAGGCCTCATGGGCCTTTTCGATCAGGCCTTCTTCGCTTGTGGCGTCGGAAGGAAAAGACGCAAGACCCACACTAACAGTTGGTGTCCCTTCATAGAGTATTTCCACAGACTGTCTGATCCTCTCCACGGCCTCAAGGGCCGAGTGAGTGTCAGCGTTAGCCAATATAACGGCGAGCACATCACCGGAGTACCTGGCCGCCAGGTCAACCTGCCGGAGATTCTTCATGATCAGTCCCGCTATTTTTTTTAAGACACGATCCCCGCAAACGGCCCCGTGATGTTTGTTGAAAAGGGCAAAAAAATCGATGTCGATCAAGGCCAATGCCAAAGGCGGGCCATGTCTTTCAGACCTTTTTATTTCACGCATCAAGGAGATCTGAAAAAACCCATGATTAAACAGGCCCGTCAGGCTGTCTGTGAAAGGAGAGCCGATCTCTTTTTCGTAATCTACGCTCAGCATTGAATCCATAGCCTCCTCCGGTTCATTCATCCCAATCAGATATATCGTCACATCCATGAAAAACTTGAACTGGAGAGGCAGTTTTGGGAAAGACATATCCCCGGGAAGATGTTTCCCTGCAAAGATTGGGGCATTTCAGCGATTTTTCCCAATACCCACTTGACAAATAAATGGCCTTTCCTATAAAAGGTCTTACGTGCAAAATTTCACATATGCGCGGTTCGCGGCCAGCATCGATTTTTTTCTTTTAGTTGACCTTTGCCTCGGGTAAATAAAGGAAACATAGAATGGAACTGAAAACAGAACGAATCATCGCATATTGCCTTGGGGCCATACTCCTCGTGGTGGGTGTGGTATGTTATGCGGCCTTTCCACACACGTCGCCGGAAAATCCCATCAGAATTATGTTTAAGGTTACGGCGGGAAATGTCCTCTTTGACCATAGTGCCCATGCGGAGGAGGATGGTTACGGTATTGAATGTATCGACTGCCATCATGATCTTGAAGATGACATGGAAAGACCATCAGCATGTGGAGAGTGCCATGAGGTGGATAGCGAGGATTCCGTAAACAGAGCAGACGCATTCCATATGCAGTGTATTGGTTGTCATGAGGATGCGGGGGAAGCCCCTTCGAAGTGCGCTGAATGCCATGCCATGTAAGTGGCGTTTTTGTGAGTGTGCCGTAGTCAAAGGAATGATCTTTTCCTCGTAGGAGGTAGATATGATAAAGAGGCCGTTTTTCGGTTTTGGAAAACCCAAGCTGAAATATCCGCTACTTGAAGACGTCCCGCAGGACGCGATTATTGAACTACCGGTGCCACCCAAGGTCACCCTATTGCTGAAACGCCCCCCTTTAAGGACTGATGATCTGATTCTAAAGACAGGCGATGAGGTCAGAACCGGGCAGAAGCTAAGGCTTGTGGATGGGAGCGAGGACTACCTTGTTTCGTCAGTAACGGGGACTATTGACGGCATTTCTGAGTATATTGGATATCTTGGCCAAAGGTACACATCAATATCAATTGATGCTGCAAAAGAGGATGAATGGGACCACGAATTCAGCGAGGTCGGCAATACACCCAATCCTGAAACCGCCTGCGGATTTCTGGAGTCACTTCCAGGAGGGTCCGATTTCGCCACTCTCCTGAATTTTCAGGCCCCGGTTAACACCGTAATCGTCTATGGTATCGATAAGGACCTGTTGGTCACAACCAATCAACTTACGGTCAGGACTGGAATCGAGGCCTTAGTTAAGGGGGCCGGGTATCTGAAAGAGATCACTCATGCCGGAAGGATGATGATCGTCGTTCCTCCCCACTTAACTTCCCTGGCCGAAAAGAGCGGCCTTCAGGTTAAGGCGGTAAGACCCACCTATCCAAACGCTCTGCCTGAAATAGTCATGAAAGATATACTGGGTGAAGTAGTCCAGCCGGGGAAGAGCCCTGAAGAAGCGGGCGTCGGTTTCATAAGCGCCGAGGCGGTAGCAGCCCTCGCAGCTGCCTTCACCGATGGCAAAATACCGGTCAATAAGATAGTTACCGTCGTCAAGAAAGACCATTCTGTGGTCAATGTCCGTACAAGAATCGGAACTCACGTGGGGGGAATCCTGGATGCTCTTCATATTGAAACAGAACACGGCGACAGACTTGTCCTGGGCGGACCTATGATGGGAAACACCATCTATTCTGGAGACATTCCGATCTCGTCAGATACGGATGCTGTTATGATCCAGGGTAAAGACCAGGTCATATCTAACTCAGATACTCCATGTATTAATTGCGGGGAGTGCGTGAGGGCCTGCCCTGCCGACATCCCAATTAACATGCTTGTGCGATTATTGGAAAATGGCCTTTTTGAAGAGGCGGCCAGAGACTACGACCTGCTTTCCTGCATAGAGTGCGGGCTTTGTAGCTACGTGTGTACAGCCCGCATCCCGGTATTTCATTACATCATGCTTGGGAAATATGAATTTGCCCGGTCAGAAAGTGCGGAGGACTCAAATGTATAACCAGCAGAAGTTATTTGTCAGTTCACATGCACCTTATTGGCACAACGGGAGCAGCGTAACAGCGAAAAGCTACCATCTCATGCTGGCGGCCCTACCTGCGGTGGTTATGGGCATCTGTCAATACGGGATACCTGCTGTCGGAGTTTTTGCATTTTCCATATCATGCGCAATGATTTGGGAACTCCTTATGAATCTGGCAATGAGACGTCCCGTCAGCATAGGCGATGGCAATGCCGCCGTTATCGGCCTGATTTTAGCCATGCTGCTTCCGGCCACAACACCATGGTGGACGGTAGTGGTAGGTACCTTCGTGGCCATCGTCCTGGGCAAGCAGGTCTTCGGAGGCATCGGCTGCAACCCTCTTAATCCCACCCTGGTTGCGCTTGCAGTTATGACCCTCTCGTGGGGGGCCCTGGTGGATTTTGACGTGTCGCTGGTAGACTATGATCTCGGTTTTCATATGGCGTATCCCCTTGCAGCGGTCAAGTATTTCGGCGCATCGGCTGCGGCAAATTACAGCAGCCAGGGTTTTTTGCTGGGCCAACAATCGGGTGGCATTGGTTCAACCTTCGGGCTTGGCCTCATCATAGGAGGAGTCTATTTAATTCTGCGTGGTCATATCCGTTGGGAGATATCCCTTTCCTTTCTCGCAGGGGTCTTTGTAACCGCTTTTCTGTTTAGTATTTCTGACCCTAATCAATACGCAGGACCAATCTTTCATTTGTTGACCGGTTATACATTGATCGGGGCCTTTTTCCTTGCCACTGAGGATTCATCTTCCCCCGTCAACTTTGTCCCCATGTTGATATATGGGGCCTGCGCCGGGATACTGACTGTCCTTATCCGTAATATTGGCTTCTTTGTGGATGGCGTTGTGTTCGCCTTGCTCATGATGAATGTTGCCAATCCAATTATAGACAAGATCAGGCCGAAGGCCATGGGAAAGGGGCTTGAAAATGCGTGAATTGATAAAACTCTTTGTAGTCGTAACCCTTTTCAGTTCATTCTCAGGTGGGTTGCTGGCAGCCGTCAGGAATGGGACCCAAGAACGAATCGAATATCAACAGCTGAAATTCGTAAAGGGCCCTGCCCTGCTACAGGTATTGGAAGGTTGTTCAAACGATCCACTCGTTGATAGGTTCAAAATTTCGGACGGGAAGACTGACAGAAATTTTTTTGTGGGAATTTTTGATGGGAGGCCCAGCACAGTCGCCCTTGAGGCCTTTGGAAAGGGGTTTGGGGGTGATATCGGGGTCGTTGTAGCAATTGATCTTGAAGACGACAAGATCATGGGTATTGGAGTTACTACCCATAGCGAGACCCCCGGCCTTGGGTCAAGGGCAAAGACCGATCCAGTCTTGAGTTCACAGTTTGAAGCCTTGTCCATAGATGAACAGTTTAAAGTAAAGGCCGACGGCGGACCCATAGATGCCATTAGCGGGGCAACGGTGTCGTCCCGCGGGGTATGCGAAGCGGTAGCGGCATCCGTCGATATCTATAGACGCCTGAAAGCCGAAATCACGGAAAAAATAAAGGCATTTGAAGCATAGGGAGATAATGGCTTATGGCAAAAACCGTTGTTCAGGAATTTACAAAAGGTCTCTGGGCCGAAATCCCTCCGTTCCGCCTTGTCTTGGGGCTTTGCCCTATTCTGGCCGTGACCAAGAGTGTTGAAAACGGCGTTGGAATGGGATTGGCAACAACCTTTGTCCTGGTATTCTCCAACGTCCTTATTTCATTGCTCAGAAATGTCATCCCAAAAAGGGTGAGAATCGCGTGTTTCATTGTTGTTATTGCAACGTTTGTGACACTTGTTGAGTTGCTGATGCAGGCGTTTACATATCCGCTTTTCCTGAAACTCGGCATCTTCATCCCCCTTATTGTGGTAAACTGTGTAGTTCTCGGTCGGGCTGAGGCCTTTGCCGCGAAGAATGGGGTCGTTGCTTCCTTTGCCGACGGCATGGGTATTGGCATCGGATTCACCCTATCGTTGACCGCACTCGCCCTGTTTCGTGAGGTCCTGGGAAACGGCACATTCACGGTTCCAATCACAGGGGCGACCTTTTCGGTCTTTGGCCCGTCTTTTCAGCCTTTTTCCTTTATGGTCGAAGCCCCAGGGGCCTTTGTCTGCCTCGGACTTATGCTGTGTATTATGAATTTGTTCGGCAATAAATAAGGAAGACTAAAATTTTAACCACAGGAATACATTGACTATTTCGAGGATTAAAATCTGAGTCTGACGCAGATATCGGCGCAAAAGACAGTTTTCGTTCGGGCACTAAATAATTATCGAGTTGTTCTTTTGACGTTAGGGCAAGGAGAGAATCCATGGGTGATTACATTTTACTGGTAGTAAGCTGCATTTTTGTCAACAATATCCTTTTAATGCAGTACCTCGGAAACTGCCCCTTCCTGGGAGTGTCTAAAAGGATGGAGACCGCAACAGGCATGGCTATGGCGGTCGTGTTCGTACTGGTTATGGCCGGTGCAATCACCTGGATAATAAATGATTTTGTGTTAAAGCGATTCGGGTTTGAATACCTGAGGACCCTAGCCTTTATTCTGGTGATAGCATCACTGGTCCAATTTGTTGAGATGTTTTTGAGAAAAAGCATACCCGCCCTTTACGCCGGCCTTGGGATTTTCCTGCCTCTGATCACAACAAATTGTGCAGTAATGGGCGTATGCCTTATCAATGTCAAAGAAGAATACGATTTTGTCCAGGCCCTGGTTTCCTCTCTTAGTTATGCAATCGGTTTTGGGTTGGCGCTCATCCTTTTTGCTGCTGTTCGTGAGCGTATTCTCCTGGCGAGAGTGCCGAAACCTTTGCAGGATACCTCTATTGGTCTGGTGGGGGCTGGGATGATGTCTCTCGCTTTTTTCGCCTTCAAGGGGATGGCCTGACTCAGGTCTCGTGCTTTAAACAGTATTGTTCTATGCGAGGGGGTTAGGCCGGAAGACTGACAATTGAGTAAGGATACATTTGACACAGGAGAAATAAGCATATGGTAGTTATTGGAGGAATCCTGGTAATGGGGGGCTTAGGCATGGTAGTGGGCCTGGGACTGGCCATCGCCTCAAAGGTATTCTATGTCTATGTTGATCCAAAAATTGAGGCAGTGGACGACGCCCTTCCCGGTGCGAACTGCGGTGGCTGCGGGCTGCCGGGTTGTAGCTCAAACGCGGAGGCCATTGTCGCCGGAAAGGCTTCACCTGCCTCCTGCGTGGCCGGAGGACCCGAGATTGCAGCCGAGATTGCTGGTATTTTGGGCGTGAAGGTAGAGGCAAGAGAACCAGAGATAGCATCGTCAGGATGTACATATGGAGTGCAGGACGCAGAGATAAAATATATCTATGATGGAGTGCTTGACTGTAGGGCTGCTGCTCTGTTAAACGGCGGCTCCAAGGTCTGTCCAATCGGCTGCCTGGGTCTGGGAACCTGTGTGCGTGCCTGTCCCTTTGGGGCGCTTTCCATCGGGCCGGATCATCTACCGGTGGTTGACTCCTCCCTTTGCACTGGCTGTGGCACCTGCGTACGTACGTGCCCCAAGAGCATCATTAACCTGGTCTCCAAGACCCTGAATATCATCCACCTCAACTTAGAAAATGAATGCCTCGCGCCATGCCAGCAGCGCTGCCCAGCCCAGGTGGACATCCCCCGATATATCAGGCTCACTGGCCAAGGCCGATACAAAGAGGCCCTCAATGTGATCAAGGAGCGGGTGCCTATGCCCCTGTCTATCGGCAGGGTCTGTCCTCACTTCTGTGAATCGGCTTGTCGCCGAAATGACGTGGACGAGCCGGTCAATATAAACCACCTGAAGCGCTATTGTGCTGACCTGGAAATGAAAAGTGGGACACGTTATGAGACCCTATTGGCCCCTTCTTCGGAAAAGCGGGTGGCCATTGTGGGCGGAGGACCGGCGGGACTTGCAGCAGCATATTACCTGAAGCGTTTAGGGCACGCTTCCACTATCTTTGAGGCCATGCCCAAGCTGGGTGGAATGCTGCGCTACGGAATACCCGAATACCGGCTCCCCAAAAAGACACTGGACTGGGAAATCGAGGGGATAACGGGGCTGGGCGTTGAGATTCGCCTGAACCAGAGCTTTGGGAAAGATTTCTCCCTTGGGTCCTTGAAGGAAGACGGTTTTGATGCCGTTTTCCTCGGTATGGGGGCCTGGGGTAGCCGAAGCATGCGCGTGGATGGCGAAGACCTTAAAGGGGTGCTGTCGGGGACCCAATACTTGATCCAGCGTGGTCTGGAACAGGAGGTCAAGATTGGGAAACGCGTCTGCATCATCGGGGGAGGGAACACAGCCATTGACGCAGCGCGAACTTCTCTTCGATTGGGCGCCGAAGAAGTCACGGTGCTCTATCGCCGTAGCCGCAAGGAGATGCCGGCAGCCGATTATGAAGTGGACGAGGCAGAGGCCGAAGGCGTTCAATTCCACTTCCTGGCCGCCCCCACACGCCTGATCGGAGAAAACGGCAATCTTACGTCATTGGAATACCTGGTGATGGAGTTGGGGGAGCCGGATGAAAGCGGACGCCGTCGTCCTGTGCCCATGGAAGGCTCTGAAAAAATTATTGAGGTGGACAACGTAATTGCCGCGATCGGCCAGTTCCCCGAGTTGGATAAGGACGCCCTGAAGTATGAAGATAGGGATATCGAAATCACACCATGGAATACTATTAAGACCCACCCTGATACCATGCAAACCGCCGTTGACTGGGTGTTTTCAGGGGGCGACGTGGTCAATGGAGCTGCAACCGTGGTGGAGGCCCTTGCAGGAGGCAGAAAGGCCGCAGCCGCCATACACCGCTACCTTAATGGTGAGACAAAGGTGCTTCCTACTGAAGGTCTTAGGAGCGATATTTGGGATGAAGCCACCAAAGAGGAACTCCAGGGCGTTGCCAAAATCCCGCGAAATAGGATGCCGGACATCCATGTCCCAGATCGTGTAGGAAACTTCAAGGAGGTAGAGCTGGGTTTTTCCGAGGATCAAGCCAGTTCTGAGGCCAGCCGCTGTCTTCAGTGTGGGATTTACTGCTTTAACAGGAATTAGCCGGAGCAGATCCGAACGCAGGCGGAATCCTTGTCACAGTATGCGCGTCATGCGGGGGCGATACTTGGCCGCCGTTATTGCCGACCGGTTGAGCCGTTTGAGCAAATAGAAGGAAAGACCAACGGCCAGACCACCTCCTATTATGGAGGCAACGGTAGGCTGCACATGAATATAAGCGGCGCAGGCCCTCCCGGAAATGGCGCCGATCAGAAGCGCCATGATAGGAAAGAGATGGATGAGCAGAGAGAGCTTTATCATGGTGCCTGTGGGTACGCTGATTTCAACTCTATCCCCAGCCTTTGCCTGAAGTTCATTGGCTACTTCAATCACCATATCCTTCCCGGACATGACTCCGCATGACCCGCGCGAATTGCAGGTAGCACAGCTTGGGCTCTTCTGAATGCGAACCACGGCCTTTTTCTCAAGAGTCTTTTCGATAACTCCGTTTTCTGAGACCATAGGATATCCTTATATATGCCGACGCCCTTTTCTATAAGGGAAAAGCGTCTTAATGACTCAGTATAACCGCCTGTGCTCATAAAGGAAAGCGCAAATATAGACAATAAGAAAATGGGACAGACATTTAAGGTTCCTGCCTCCGAAATAGAACAGCGAATCAGAAGGATACAGAAAGGATTACAGCAAAAGGACATAGACGGGCTGTTCGTTGTCCAGAGAGTTGACCTGTTCTATTTTTCCGGGACGGCCCAAAATGGCTTTCTATATATACCTGCCCAGGGGGATCCGCTCCTGCTAATAAGAAAATACATGCCCAGGGCACGGAAAGAGTCCTCCATCAAACACATCATTGAAATCAAATCCACAAAAGAGGTCCCGCTGCTGATTGCCGATTTCTATGGTTGCCTGCCCCGCATCCTGGGATTTGAATTTGATGTGGTCCCGGTCAGGGATTTTAACTTCTACCGCCAACTTTTTCCAGGGCAGGAATGTGTAGACGGATCTGGCCTGATCCACGAAGTCCGAATAATAAAGTCGGAGTGGGAGGTCGAGCAGATGGAAAAGACCGCCGAGCTTTCATGTCGTACCTTTGAGTATATCAGGGATAATCTTAAGGCCGGTTACACGGAGATGGAATTCGCAGGCATGATTGAGGCCTTTGCCAGAAGGCTGGGTCATGGGGGCAAGCTCCGTGTAAGGGACTATCAAACAGAAGGATACACGTGGCATATACTTAGCGGAGATAGCGGAGGGCGGGTAGGTCTTTTGGACTCTCCGACCAGTGGAGAAGGTACATCTGCCGCCTTTCCTTGCGGGGCTGGGACAAAGAAGTTAGCCCCTAACGAAGCGATCATGATCGACTTCGATTTTGTGTATAACGGTTACCACATAGACGAAACACGCATGTTTGCCATTGACGCCATGCCCAAAAAGGCCCTTGACGCATGTCAGGCTGCAATTGAAATACATAACGAAGTCCTGGAAAAAATCAAACCTGGTATGAGAGCAAATGAGCTTTTTCACATATCACAGGACAAAGCCAAATACCTTGGATATGAATTGCCATTCCTCGGTCCGCCAGGATACAAGGTTACCTTTATTGGTCATGGAGTAGGCCTCGAATTGATCGAACAGCCGATTATCGCCGAGAAGAAAAAGGATATTCTTCGACCCGGCATGACTTTCGCCCTGGAGCCAAAGATGACCTTTGAAAACGAGTTCGCCGCAGGAATTGAGAGCGTCTGCCTTGTCACAGAGACGGGGCACCGATTGATCAGCCAGATACCGGTGCAGACCTTTGTCTGCTGAAAACCCTCCTCACCCCACATCTTTACCCTCAGGTTGCATAAGATTTGAGTTCAAAACGCTTTAGATTAGGTCTGCAAGGGACGTCAGGACATTTTCAGGGGTGAAATCCTGAAAACGGCATAACTTTTATTAATGGCCTGATATAAAGCGAGCGGAGCATTTTTGGGCCAAAGATTTATGTAACGTTAGGGTTTACCACCCTCTTGTTGAAAATAGAAATCCATGCCCTCTGGGGGTGGGTCCTTTTCTCAGTCTCCAAGTTACAATACCACGTTGTTGATTCGTGCGCAAAGGTTTGAGGGTTTCTTAAGCTTTTTCCCATCCAGGCTGAGCACGGGGACAGCGCCCATGAGCGAGTTTGAGATTATGACCTGATCAACTGAATGAAATTCTTCAGGCCTTATCTTTCTTGTTTCTATACCGTATCCCCACTCGGAAAGCAGCTCACAAATCTTCTGTTCGATAATACCGGGCAGCACGTGGGGTGAAGCCGGTCTTGTCACGGTCTTGTCCTTGATGAGCAGGACATTTGCGGTATTGGTTTCTGAAACCGTACCGTCCGGGTTCATGATCAAAGCCTCGTCCGCCCCATTGTCGGTTGCCCATTTGCCGGCCAGAAGATAATAGAGATAATTCAGTGTCTTGTGATCGGCCAGGGGTGTCTGGCGCGGCTTTGGATACACGACGATGTTTAGACCACCCTCTTTTTTCCCTGTTAGACGATGAACATATGGCCTGGAAATGACCAGCAGTGAATGATTAAAGGGCGGCTCTTCCCTGTCCCCCTTTGTGGCGATTATCTTGACCGCCGCCGTCTCATCCCCAAGGCCGTTTTGGACGATTACCTGGTCTATAATAAGGTCCCATGTAAAATCTGGTATTTCTTCAGAGAAAAGTTGTCTCCAGGCATTGTAGAACCTGTCTATATGTTCCTTTAAGTACTTCGTCTCGCCCTTGTCCACTCTGATGGTCTCAAAGAAGCCGTACCCGTATTGAAGACCCTGATCGTACACAGACACCCTGGCCTCTTTTTCAGGAGTCATGGTCCCATTCATCCAGACAAGGACCTGTCTGCCGGTACTATAGTTGTTGCCCCTTAATACCTCCATGAGTGTTTGCCCCTTGTGCAATGTCTCATCATATTCGTCACCGGGGACGGAATCAAAAACAATCCCTCCCCCGACCGAAAAGACAATCCTTCCATTTAAGATTGTGGCCGTTCGTATGGCGATAGACAGATCCATAGTGTCGTGGAAGCTTATGTACCCGATGGAGCCCGTATATATGTGACGTCTG